>SYCH01000092.1 GCA_005787025.1 Actinomycetota bacterium
CAGAAGGTCGCGCCCATCTTCGCCGCCGCGTTCATGGTGGTCATGCTGTCGAGCATCGGTGTTCCGGGACTCAACGGTTTCGTGGGCGAATTCCTGGTGCTCATCGGCGGGTTCGAAACGGCGCGTTGGTGGGTGGTCATCGGTGCGACCGGCGTCATTTTGGCCGCGCTCTACTTATTGTGGGCCTATCAGCGCGTCTTCCACGGCGAGCCCGACGAGGCCAACTCGTCGTTCCGTGAATTGCGCCTGCGCGAGGGTCTGGTGTTGCTTCCCTTCATCGGCCTCATCGTGTTCTGTGGTGTCTATCCCAAGCCGATGCTCGATCGCATCGAGCCCAGTGTGAGGGTGTTGATCGAACGAGTCGAGGAGGTCACCGGATACGTGGCCCCCGCCCCGGTCGTCATGGATCATTCCGAGCACGAGGGAGGCGAGGGCTGATGGGTGACACCATGCAATACCCCTCGATCGACTGGCTCGCGGTCACACCGCTCATCATCCTGCTCGCGGGCATGATGGTGAACCTGGTGTTGGCGGCTCTCACGCGCCCGTGGCCGCGCGCGTGGTACGCCATCGGGACCGTCGAACTCGCCGTCGCCACCGTCGTCGTCGAGATGTTCCTGTGGCACGACATCGGTCGTGACGGATCCCGGGTGGTCATCAACGACGCGTTGTCGATCGATCACTTCACGGCCTTGTCGTGGATCGCCATCGCCGGGGCGCTCGCGATGGTGTCGTTGTCGACCGCCGATTACCTGCGTCGTGAGCAATTGGACGGCCCGGAGGTGTACGCGCTCTACATCTGCGCGGCCATCGGTGCGATGATCATGACCGCGGCGAACGACATGATCGTGCTCTTCCTCGGACTCGAGACGTTGTCGATCGCTCTCTACGTGCTGGCGGCCAGTCACCGTCGGCGCACCGAGAGCCAGGAGAGCGGTCTCAAGTACTTCATCCTCGGCGGTTTTGCCTCGGCCTTCTTCCTGTACGGAATCGCGTTGCTGTACGGCACCACCGGCACCACCAACATCTCGGGAATGGGTGACGTGTTGCGCGCCGAAGTGTTCCTGAAGGGTGATGACGCCATGTTGCTCGCGGGTGTGGCGCTCCTGCTGGTGGGTCTGGCCTTCAAGGTGGCCGTCGTGCCGTTCCATTTCTGGACTCCCGACGTGTACCAAGGCGCACCGACGCCGGTGACCTCGTTCATGGCCTCGGTCGGCAAGTTGGCCGCGTTCGCCGCGATGGCCCGCATCTTGTTGGTGGCTCTGCCCACTCGTATCGACGATTGGCGACCCGTGGTGTGGGTGTTGGCGGTCCTGTCCGTCGTGGTCGGCTCGGCGCTGGCGGTGGTGCAGACCGACGTCAAGCGCATGCTCGCGTACTCGTCCATCAGCCACGCGGGATTCATCATGATGGGCATCGAAGCCGCCGGTCACGCCGGTGACGACGAAGGCCTGCCGGCGGTGTTGTTGTATCTCGTCATCTACTCGGTGTTGGTGATCGGAACGTTCACCGTCGTGTCGTTGGTGTCGCGCACCGGCGACGCCGGCTCGGATCTCGGTTCGTTCCGAGGGCTCGGCCGTCAACGTCCGGCCCTGGCTCTGGCGATGACCGTGTTCTTGTTGGCCCAGGCGGGCATGCCCACCACATCGGGATTCATCGCCAAGTTCGGCGTCATCACCTCGGCGGCGGCCAACGAGAGTTACGCCATCGCCATCATCGCCATGGTGGCCTCGGTGATCGCCGCGGTTCTGTATCTGCGGATCATGATCTCCATGTGGCTCAGCGATGCCGAAGCCGGCGACGACGCCCGTGAGAACGTCGGTGTACCGGCGACGGCCAACGTCGTGATCACTCTGGCCACCATCTTCACGTTGGTGGTCGGCCTGTTCCCGGGCTGGCTGATCGACGCCGCCCGCACGGCGGCCTCCTTCGCCGGCTGATTTCAGTGTGGCCGTATCCACGGTTGCGCACGAACCCGCTGACAGACTGAATCCATGTTCACGGCTCCCGCGTACCTGTCGCCGTCATCCATCGGCACCTTCCGCGATTGCCCCATGAAGTTCAAGTTCTCGCGCATCGACCGCTTGTCCGAGCCGCCCACCTGGGCCATTCACGTCGGAACGTTCGTGCACGAAGTGCTGGAACACTTCTACCAACTCGAGGCGCACGAACGAACGTTGGACTCGGTCAAGGCACTGGCCACCGAGCGTTGGAAGGCCAGCGACTGGGAGACCAAGGTCGACTCTTTGATCAAACCCGAGGGCACCATCGTCGACTTCAAGCGACAAGCGTTCGAGTGCATGAAGAACCTGTGGAAGGTCGAGGACCCACAGAGCACCGAATTGGTGGGTATGGAGCACGAGGTCGACACCGACATCGATGGTGTGCGCATGAAGGGATTCATCGATCGCTTCACCTTCGACGACGAGGGTCAGGTCATCATCAGCGACTACAAGACGGGGAACATCCCGAATCCCCGGTTCAAGAGCGAGGACGACAAGTTCTTCCAATTGACCGCCTACGCCCTGATGATGCAGGAAGCCGATCAGGAAACCACCTCGAAGCTGCAGTTGCTCTACTTGAAGCTCGGCCAGAAGCACGAGATGACGCTGACCCCCGTGAAGCTCAACATCGCGCGGGGTGTGATCGTGGAAACCAAGGAGATGGTGGATGCCTCGTGTCAGTCGGGTGAGTTCACCTGCAACGTGACCAAGCTCTGCGACTGGTGCTTCTTCAAGCCCCAGTGCCCGGCCCACGCCTGACCTCGGCACAGACCCGAACGAATTCGTCGAACAAACCTTGCTGTTCGACGTCGACGTCGGACGAATCCTCGGGGTGCCACTGAACACCGACCACCCACTCGCGCGTCGAGTGCTCGATGGCTTCGACGATTCCGTCGTCGGATCGGCCCGTGATCACGAGGTCCGAGCCGAGGGCGTCGACGGCTTGATGATGGAACGAATGGCATGCGGTTGCTCGAGTGACGCTCAGAGCGCGGGCCACCCGTGACTCGGCCACAACATCGACGGCGTGAAAGACGTCGCGGTGACCGCCGTTCTCGAGATGCTGTGTCAAGCTGCCGCCCTGCAACACGTTGAGCAACTGGAACCCGCGACAGATGGCGAACAAGGGGAGATCGCGACGGATGACCGCGTCGGCCACCGCGAACTCGACGGCGTCGAGGGTGGGGTCGACCCCGTACACGTGCTCGCTCGCGACCATCTGTCCGTAGCGGGACGGATCGATGTCGACACCTCCGTGCAACACGACGCCGTGGATTCCGTCGAGGATGTCGTCGATGCGCGGGATCAGTTCCGGGATCGGCGGCAGGATGACGGGTACCGCGCCGGCCCGGGCGATGGAGTCGCAGTAGAGACGACCGCTGGCGTAGCCGGGCGTGCGCAACCCTTTGGCGTCGCTCGTCGCGCGACCGACGATGAGAATCAGAGGAGCGCCCACGTCGCCATTCTGCCAGTGCAAGTAGCGTCGGGCGCATGGCTTCCACGCTGACCCTGCGCAATCCGGCCGACGACTCCGAGATCACGACCATCGCGTTGGCATCGGCGCGCGACGTCGACCGCATGGTGGACCGCGCCGCGACGGCGTTCGTCGGATGGCGTGCGGTGGCTCCCACCGACCGGGCCCGATTGCTGCGGCGGTTCGCCCAGACCATCGCCGATCATGCCGAAGAGTTGGCCCGACTCGACACCATCAACATGGGCATGCCGATCTCGTCCAGTCGGTGGTGCGCCAACACGGCGGCCGAGGTCGTTCACTACTACGCCGGGGCCGTCGACAAACATCTGGGCCACACGTATCCGGTGGCCGATGGGGTGTCGATGACGTTCCACGAACCGATGGGCGTGGTGGGAGCGATCATCCCGTGGAACTTCCCGATCCTGATCGCGGCCTGGAAGTTGGGACCCGCATTGGCCTGCGGGAACACCGTGGTGCTGAAACCCTCGGAGATGACACCGCTGAGCGCCATCCGTTTGGGGGAGTTGGCGTTGGAGTCGGGGCTTCCCGAGGGAGTGCTGAACGTCGCCGTCGGCACCGGTCCCGAGGCCGGGTGGGCGTTGGTGGAAAACCCGTCGGTCCGCAAGATCGGCTTCACCGGAAGCACGGCGGTGGGCAAGCGGATCATGGCCGGTTGCTCCGATTCGTTGAAGCGCGTGACGCTCGAGTTGGGTGGCAAGAGCGCCAACATCGTGTTCGCCGACACCGACGTCGACGCGGTCGCGGCGGCGGCCCCCGGGGCCGTGTTCGACAACACCGGTCAGGATTGCTGCGCGCGTTCGCGCGTGTTGGTGCAACGCCCGGTGTTCGATCGATTCGTGTCGGCGATGATCGATGCCTCGTCGCGTCTGGTCGTGGGTGACCCGATGTCGGAATCCACTCAGATGGGCCCGCTCTTCTCGCGGGGTCATCGGGAGCGCGTGGAGGGGATCATGGCCGGAGTCGAACCAACGTGGAGCGGTGACGCGCCGCGCGGCGCCGGATGTTGGTACCCGTGCACCATCGTCGCGCCGGCGGATCCGTCGAGCGTCGTGTGCACCACCGAGATCTTCGGTCCGGTGGCCGCGGTCATCCCCTTCGACGACGAGGCCGACGCGATTCGACTCGCCAACGACTCGCACCACGGACTGTCGGGTTCGGTGTGGACCGCGGACGCGTCGCGGGCGATGCGAGTCGCGCGCGCGTTGGAGGGCGGTACGTTGAGCGTGAACTCGAATTCGTCGGTGCGCTTCTCCACGCCGTTCGGTGGATTCAAGCAGAGCGGGATCGGACGCGAACTGTCGATGACCGCGATGGACCACTACAGCGAACTCAAGACCGTCTTCTGGAAATCCTGATCAGGCGCCGACGTCGTAGCCGGCGGTGCGAACGGCATCGATCACCGTGTCGGCGTGGTCGGGGCCGCGAACCTCGAGTACCGCGGTGACTCCCGTTTCGCGCACGTGCAAGTCGACTCCCTCGCGCACGTGCTCGATGTCGATGACGCTGGCACCTTGTTCGGCGAAGATCGCCAGCAACTTGGCGAGCCCTCCGGGACGATCGCTCACTTTGACGAACAGAATGAGGCGCCGTCCGGCCTGGGTCTCGAAACGTCGGATGAGCCCGGGCACCACACCCAGGTCGACGTTGCCCCCCGAGAGCACCACGCACGTCGTTCCGGTGCGTGACGGGGCCGCGCGTTCGGACAACAGCGCCGAGACACCGACGGCTCCGGCGCCTTCCACGTACAACTTCGAGCGCTCCATCATCATGACCATCGCGTCGGCCACGGCGTCCTCGTCGACGACGACGATGTCGTCGAGCCACTTCTCGACGAGCGGACGGGTGACGGTACCGGGACGTTTCACGGCGATGCCGTCGGCGAGTGTCAGCACCGGTCCAGTGGGCGGTTGCTCGTTCGCGTACGGAGCACAGGCCTCGACTTGCACCCCGATCACGTGGATGGATGGGTCGTGTTGTTTCACCGCGATGGCCACGCCACTGGCCAAGCCGCCGCCGCCGAGGGGAATGATGACGCGCCGAAGGTCGGCGATGTCGGCGATCAACTCCAATCCCAAGGTGGCCTGTCCGGCCACCACCACGGGGTCGTCGTAGGGGTGGCAGAACTGCATGCCCTTTTCGGCGGCACGGGCCTGGGCCGCGACCACGGCATCGTCGAGCGAGTCGCCACCCTCCACGACGGTGGCGCCGTAGGTGCGACAGGCCGCGATCTTGGCGATGGGTGCGTTACGGGGCACGAAGATCTCGCAGGGAATGCCGTGAGTGCGGGCGGCGAAGGCCAGGGCCTGGGCATGGTTACCGGCGCTGCCGGCGGTGACTCCGTTGCGAGCCAGTTCGCCCAGGCTGGCCAGTTTGTTCATGGCCCCCCGGATCTTGAAACTGCCCGTACGTTGCATGTTCTCGGCTTTGAGCACGATGGATCCGCCGGTGCGGTCGCTCAGGGCGGCCGATGCGGTCACGGGAGTGTGTTTGACCACCGATCGGCCGGCCTCCCGGGCGGAGGCGATGGCCGCTGCGGTGATGTCGACGGTCTCGATCTCCTCGATACCCATGCCCGACCCACGGTAGCCATAGCGTGTCGACCGTGCGTGCACTTTTGGTCGCCAACTCGATCGACGCCGACCCCGGGTTCGTGGGGGAGCGCCTGCGACACCACGGTTTCGCTTTCGACGAGTGCTTGCGCGAGAACCCGGGGGAGTGGCCGGACCTGGCCGGCCACGACCTGGTTCTGTTGCTCGGGTCCGAATGGAGCGTGTACTGGGACCAGGTCAGCCGCAAGGTTCAGGCCGAATCGGCCCTGATCAGAGAAGCGAACCGAACTGGTGTTCCCATCTTCGGCATCTGTTTCGGCTCGCAGATGATCTCCCACGCTTTGGGCGGCTCGGTGCAACGGGCCCCGCGGCCCGAGGTCGGGTGGCACCGGGTGGATTCGGCGTTCCCCGAGGTGATCGCGCCCGGACCGTGGTTGCAATGGCACTTCGACGTGTTCACCCCGCCGCCGGGTTGGGAGGTGATGGCCACCAGTCCGTCGGGGCCCCAAGCCATCCGCTCGGGTCGCACGTTCGCCACCCAGTTCCATCCCGAAGCCAACGAGTCGATGTTGGCCGCCTGGACCGCGGGGTCCGACGATCTGGCACGACTCGGACTGTCGGCTGATGACGTGATGGCCCACACTCGTGACCATGTGAAGACCAGTCGTCCCGCATGCGCTCGCCTCGTCGATTGGTTCATGGACGAGGTGGCTTTCGGTCCACTCTGAACCGGGTCCACCGTCGTGTGTGACATGGTCGTGTGTGACATGTCGGGCGACGACCCGTGCGAGCAGGGGAGAAGTTAGGAGCCGTCGCGAAGCCCGTAGTAGCGTCGGCATCGATGTCGGAGTTCCTGAGGTCGTACCTCATCGTGTTCTGGTTCGGGCTGATCGCCCTGCTGTTGGCCTCGCTGCTCTTGGGCATCGCGGTCCTCGTGCGACCCAACAATCCGAATCGCGAGAAGTTGCTGACCTACGAAAGTGGCGTGGACCCGGTGGGAGAGGGCTGGTCGCAGAGCCAGATCCGCTACTACGTGTTCGCATTGCTGTTCGTGATCTTCGACGTGGAAGCGGTGTTCATCTTCCCGTGGGCCACCCAACTCGAACGCTATGCCGGTTTCGGCCTGGTCGAGATGGGCGTTTTCGTGGGAGTTCTTTTATTGGGTCTCGTCTACGCCTGGCGCAAGGGCGTCTTGCGCTGGGTGTAATGGACAAGGAGTCACATGGGTCTCGTTGACCGCGGGCGGCTCCCGAAGCCGCTGAATTCACTCTTGAACCTGGGTCGCTCGTACAGCCTGTGGGTGTACCAGTGGGGCCTGGCGTGTTGCGCCATCGAGATGGGCGCCGCTTTCGGCTCGCCCCGTTACGACGTCATGCGCCTCGGAGTCATCCCGTTGCCGGCCAGTCCCCGTCAGGCCGACCTCGTCGTCATCTCGGGAACCGTCACCGACAAGATGGCTCCGGCCGTGAAGCGTTTGTACGAGCAGATGCCCGAGCCGAAGTACGTCATCTCCATGGGATCGTGCGCCAACTGCGGCGGCCCGTACTGGGACAGTTACTCGGTCACCAAGGGTGTGGATCAGATCATCCCGGTCGACGTGTACGTGCCCGGTTGTCCGCCCCGTCCCGAAGCCCTGCTCGAAGGAGTCGTGTTGTTGCAACAACGCATTCGTAACGAGGACATGGGTGCCCGTTGGCGTGGCGAAGGCAGCAAGCCCATCATCGTGGGGGAGACCTCCAGGTCGGCAAAGCCCGGAGCGTCCAAGAAGGGAGTGGCCCGTGTCGACTGACGCCGTTGCCGCCATTCCCGGGGACACGTTGCGCGAGCGCATCGTCGACGATCTGCGTTCGGCCATCGGCGATGCGTTGGTCGACAGTTTCGTGCGACCCGGCGACGACGTGTGGGTGCGGGTTCGCACCGACGCGTGGCGCGCCTCCGGCCTCGCCTTGCGTGCTCTCGGATTCGACTACTTCTGCTTCCTGTCGGCGATCGACTGGATGCCGTCCCCGTTCGGTAAGGGCGAGGACGACCCCACCGCACCGACCCCCGAACGCGACGACACGGTCACGCAGGGATACGCCGGCGGTGACACCCGCATGCAGGTGTTGGCCCGTGTGGTGCATCCCTCCTTGCACGTCGGCGTGAACGTGAAGTGCGACGTTTCCGACGCCGATCCCGTCGTCGAGTCCTGGATCCCGGTCTTCGCCGGTGCGAACTGGCACGAACGCGAGACGCACGAGATGTTCGGCATCGGATTCGCCGGACATCCCGACCTGCGCAACATGTACCTGCCCTCCGACTTCGAGGGCCACCCTCTCCGCAAGGACTTCCCGTTGCTGGCCCGCATGGTGAAGCCGTGGCCCGGCATCGTCGATGTCGAGCCGCTCCCCGGCGGATCCGAAGATGAGGAAGGCGACGCCGAATGACCTCCACCGAATCGTTGATCGATCGACGTCAGTTGTCGTACATCGCGGCCCAAGCCGCCGACGCGCGCCTGAACGTCGAACTCGAGACCGAGGGTATGACCCTCAACATCGGACCGCAGCACCCGGCCACCCACGGAACGTTGCGCATCATCGCGCGCCTCGACGGCGAGCAGGTGGTGTGGGCCGAACCATCGTGCGGCTACATGCACCGCGGCTACGAGAAGCTCACCGAGGTCCGTACCTACCCGCAGGTCACCGCGCTGGTGAACCGCATCGACTGGCTCGGTAGCTTCGCCAACGAGGTGCCGTTCATCTTGGCCGCCGAGAAGTTGATGGCGATCGAGGCGCCGCCGCGCGCCCAGTGGATCCGCACCATCTTGTTCGAGCTGTCGCGCATCGCCAACGTGTCGTTGTTCCTCGGCGACCTGGGCGTGCAGTTGGGTGCCATCACGCCGGTGTTCATGGCGTTCCGCGACCGCGAGTACGTGTTGAACCTCATCGAAGGCGCCACCGGTGGTCGCTTCCATCCCAACTTCGACCGCATCGGTGGGCTGAAGGAAGATCTGCCGGCCGGCTTCATCGACGAGACCCGCGTGGTCATGAAGAAGCTGCGCAACTTCTGCGACGAGATGGAGAACCTGCTCTTCGGCAACGAGATCTTCCAGAGCCGTACGCGTGGCATCGGCGTCATTCCGAAGGACGTCGCGATGCAGTACGGACTGTCGGGCGCCAACCTGCGCGCCAGTGGCGTCGACTGGGACCTGCGTCGTGATCAGACGTTGCCGATGGCGTGGAACAAGGTGGACTGGAAGGTCTGGACCCACCCCGACGGCGACAGCTTCGCGCGTTGTTGGGTGCGCCTGCAGGAGGTGCGCGAGTCCACGCTCATCGTCGACCAGTTGCTCGACGACATCCCGTCGGGTCCCGTCATGGCCAAGGTGCCGCGCATCATCAAGGTGCCCGAGGGCGAGGCCTGGGTGTCCACCGAGAACCCGCTCGGTGAGATGGGCTACTACGTGGTCAGCAAGGGCGACCTCGGTCCGTTCCGCACCAAGATTCGCTCGGCCAGTTTCAACAACATCTCAATCGTGCCGTGGGTGCTCAAGGGCGTCTACGTGCCCGACATCATCACGATCCTGGCGTCGTTGTACTTCATCCTCGGAGACATCGATCGGTGATGAGCGCCAGTCTGCTCGCCGCCGATCTGCCGTACTGGGCCCAAGCGCTGTTGCGCGTGCTCGGTGGGGTCGTGGCCGTGCTCCTGCCCGCCGGCACGATCGTGTACGTCTTCCTCTTCAAGATGATGTCGTTCATGCAGAGTCGACTCGGACCCATGGAAGCCGGTCCGTACGGTTCGATGCAGTTGTTCGCCGAGGTCGGCAAGTGGCTGCAGAAGGAGGACATCACCCCGGAGCGCGCCGATCGGTTCATCTTCAAGATCGCGCCACTGGTGGTCCTGATGTCCACCTTCTTGTTGGTGGCCGTCGTTCCCTTCGGACCCGACGCTTGGTTCACCAACTTCGAGGCCGGGGTGTTCTACATGTTGGCGGTGTCGTCGGTCAGCGTGCTCGGCATCCTCATCGCCGGTTGGGCCAGCGCCAACAAGTACTCGTTGCTCGGCGGTCTGCGCGCCGCCGGTCAGCTGATCGCGTACGAGTTGCCGATGGTGTTGGCGGTCATCGGCGTCATCATCCAGGCCGGCACGATGAACCTTCAGGACATCGTGTTCGCTCAGAACGCCGGCTCGATGTTCGGCTGGGACGGATTGGGCAACCCGTACATCCTCACCCAGTTCGTCGGATTCATCATCTTCATGATCGCGGTGCAGGCCGAACTGACCCAGACACCCTTCGACATGCCGATCGCCGAATCCGAATTGGTGTCGGGCTACATGACCGAGTACTCGGGCTTCCGTTTCCTGACCTTCTTCATCGCCGAGTTCGCCACGGCCGGCGTCTTCTCGCTGATCGCGTCCGTGCTCTTCCTCGGTGGCTGGGGCATCCCGTTCGCCTGGTTCGGCTGGGACACCATGGACAGCGTCGACAACTGGATGAACGTGGTCGGTCCACTGATCATGGTCACGAAGATGATGTTGCTCTCCTTCATCATCATGTGGGTGCGATTCAGCTACCCACGATTCCGCGAGGACCAGTTGCAGCGGTTCGCGTGGAAGGTTCTCGTTCCCGTCTCCCTGGTGAACATCATGATCACCGCGATCTTGAAGGTGGCGTTCTGATGCCCAAGGTCCCCGGCCTTCTGAAGGGTCTCGGCGTCACGCTGAACACCCTCAAGCGCACCACGATCGACGGTGCGAACACCGTGCAATACCCGCACGAGAAGGAAGCGCCGCCCGTTCGCGCGCGCGGCGTCATCGCCCTGCGGGAGGACAACTGCACGTCCTGCATGCTGTGCGCGCGGTCCTGTCCGGACTGGTGCATCTACATCGAGGGTCACAAGGAACTGGCGCCGCCCCGTCGCGCCGGAGGCAAGCCTCGTCAGGTGAACAAGCTCGATCGCTTCGACATCGACTACGCGCTGTGCATGTATTGCGGCATCTGCGTCGAGGTCTGTCCGTTCGACGCCTTGTTCTGGAGCCCCGAATACGAGTACAGCGAGCCGCGCATCGCCGACCTGTTGCACGACAAGGTGAAGTTGGGCGAATGGATGGAAACCGTGCCCGAGGCACCCGCCCTCGAGGCCGGCGCCGAGAAGAAGGGCAAGAAGTGATGTTGGCCGCCGATCTGCTCGTGGCCCAGAACATCGGCTTCGGAGTCATCGCCTTGCTGATGGTCG
>SYCH01000093.1 GCA_005787025.1 Actinomycetota bacterium
ACGAGCGAATGGCCCGAGAACACCCTGCCGGCGTTCCGTCACGCGGTCGGACTCGGCTATCGCTACCTCGAGACCGATGTGCAGTTGACAGCCGACGGTCACCTCGTGGCCTTCCACGACGATGATCTGCGTCGAACCTGTGGTCGTGAGGGTCGGATCAGCGCGATGTCCCGAACCGAACTGGCCGCGGTCCGAGTCGACGGGCGTGAACCGATTCCGCTCCTCCTCGAACTCTTGGAGGAATTCCCCGATTCGATGATCAACATCGACGCCAAGAGTGACGCCACGGTCGATCCGCTGATCGATTTGTTGCGCCGCATGAACGCGCTCGACCGAGTCTGCATCGGCTCGTTCAGCCATCGGCGTCTGATGCGTGTTCGACAGGCACTCGGCCCCGACGTCTGCACCAGCGCCAGTCCCCGCGAGGTCGCTCAATGGCTGACGGGCCGCGTTCCCACCGGTCCCTCCTGCTTGCAGGTGCCGGTGAAACAAGGACCGCTGACGGTCACCACGGCGGCTCGCGTCGAGCGGGCAACGCGGGCCGGACTACCGGTTCACGTCTGGACCATCGATCACCCCGAGGAGATCCAGCGCCTCATCGACATCGGCGTCCACGGCATCATGACCGACCAACCCGCGGTGTTGCGCTCGGTCTGCGAGCACAACTCGTTGTGGCGAACTACTTGATCAGAGGCATGACTTCGTTCATGAAGCGTGCCATCTGCTCGTCGGCCTTCTTGTAGGAGTCACCGAGCATGTGCGGGAAGATCGTGACGTACTCGAGACCCAGCAAGTCCTTGTAAAACTGCACACCCTCGGCGACCTGTTCGGGTGTTCCCAACAGGATCGTCTTGTTGTCCACCGACTCCTGCAAGGTCGGGATGAGGCCAGGCTTGGCCGGCTTGCCGTCCTCCCCCATGTAACCCCGGCTCCATCCGTACGGTCCGAGGAACTTCCAGAACTCGTCGTGACCCGGCGTCGCACTCTGCCAGGCCTTCTCGTACGAGTCCTCGATGCGCACCGAGATGACCAGCATTCGCCGCGCTCCCGGAGCCGGAGCGACTCCGGTGGCCGCTTCCTGCTTCTCGGAGTAGGCGTCCCAGAACCGCTTGATGAACGAGTAATGCTGATTCCAGAAGACCGCCGAGTGACCGATGCGCGCTACGTAGTCGAGCGTCGGCGGGCTGGTGACCGCCTGCCAGATCTCGTACGGGTAGATGGGACGCGGAACCAAGGTCAGATGCTGAACGGTGCTTCCGCGATCTGGGATACCGGGCAGAGGGATCTGGAAATGCTTTCCCGAGAACGAGAACGTCTCGTTCGACATGGCGCGACGGATGATCTCCATCGATTCCTCGAACACCTCGCGGTTCAACTCGTCGTCGGCCGACTTCTCCGGATTGTCGTGCGAACCGATCGACACGCCCTTTTCGTTGAGGTGCAACACCTCGCGCGGAACGGTTCCACGACCGACGCCCAGAACTCCGCGACCCCCGGAGAGGTTGTGCAGCGTCGCGAAATCTTCGGCCAGGCGGAGCGGGTTCCATTGCGGCACCACGTTGAACATGGCCCCCAACTTGATGCGCTTGGTTTGGGCGGCGATCCAGGCCGAAATCAGGAGGCCGTTCGGGATGACCTCGTATCCCTCGTACTGGAAGTGATGTTCGGTCGTCCAAAAGGAGTCGAAACCTAACCGATCGGCTTCGATCGCCGAGTTCACGTAATCCAACGTGGCTTTCCACATGTGGTCGTTGGAATAACGACGGTCGAGTGGCGCGGGCGGACCGGATCCGGCGTCGTCCATCTCGACTCCACCGAAAAAGAACGCACCGACCTTCATGCGAGCCTCCCTACCTGCCTGATCATTGCCTTCGACAGTACCACCGGGCCTCCCGGGTCTCAGGGGTCGTCGTGGAATCGACGAGTGGTCGTCGTCACCACCACTTCACGCCCGCCCTTGAACACCCGCCGGTCGAGTGGCGCATCGGCGATGGCCTCGCGAACCGACGCCGCGTCGATCACCAGGAAGTCGGCCGGAGAACCGACCGCCACGACCACCTCCTCGTGACCGAGCACCCGACGGACCGCGTTACCGACGAGGTCGAGCGCCACATCGGGCAACTGATGCGACGCCATGATGGACAGCGCCGCGGTCTCGAGAGGATCGCTTCGTCCCACGGGGTTGAACGGATCCTGCACGTTGTCGCCACCCAACGCGACCGTGGTTCCCGACTCGCGCAGGACGTCGATGGGCGCGATCCCCCGCGGCATGGCCTGCGGCTGCTCACGACCTTGAAGAAACAGATTCGTCGGGGGCAACGCGACGACGGATATGCCGACCGCGGCGACCATCCGTGCGAACTCGCGTTGAGCGTCGAGAGGCTGCACCGAGAGGCTGACACAGTGGCTGGCCGCGACGGATCGTTCGAATCCGGTCGACTCGACCTGACGGACCAATTCCACGAGGGTCAACACGTTCGGGTCGAGAGTCTCGTCGACATGAAGATCGAGACCCACACCCGCCTCGGTGGCCGCGGCCAGAGCCTCGCGGATCATCCCCGCACCATCGGGCTCGAGGTGCGGGCATCCACCCACCAGATCCGCGCCCAACGCCAACGCCTCGCGCAACGCACGACGATTCCCGGCCCCCTCCGATCCGGCAAGGGGAGAATGCATCAGAGCGACGATTTGCAGGTCGGCGAGATGTCGGGTGGCGTCGCGAGCGGCGAGCACCGCGCGCAGGTGCACGTGCGTCGCGTCACTCTCGCCCACGTTCACGTGCGTGCGGATCGTGGTGACGCCGTTGGCCACCAACTTGCGGATGGCCTCGGTGGCCCGCGCGGTCATTTCGTCCAGTCCGAATTCACCGCGCTCTTCGGCCGCGACCCAGGCGTGGATCGCCCCCATCAGGTCTCCGGACGGATTCGGCACGCGTTCGGCCGTCAAGGCCTTGTCGAGATGGGCGTGCGGCTCCCCGAGCGCGGGGAGAAGCAACCAGCCGTCGAGCGAGGAACCGACACGATCCACTGACGCCGGTTCCACCGCCGACACCCGACCCTCGACGACTTCCAGGTCAACCAACGAGCCGTTCGTCAAGCGGGCCCGTCGCAACCACCGGGGAACAGCCGGTTCGTTCGACATGACGTTCTCCTGTTCTCCCGCGTACCGCCGATGTGGAATCGTAGGCGAGTGCGCACCTGTGTCTGGATCTATCCGAACGTGACGGCGTCATCCATCGTCGACGCGATCGCGACCCTCGACGAGGCCGGCGTCGACGAGGTGTGGGTGGCCGACGAGGGAGTGGCACGCGAGCCGTTCGCTCTTCTGGCCGCGGCCGCCATGGTGACTCGTCGCATCACGTTGGGCGTCGGCATCACCTCACCACTGTTGCGCCACCCCGGCGCGGTCGCTTCGACCGCGATGACCATCGACGAACTGAGCAACGGACGAATGGTGCTCGGCTGGGGCGTGGGAGGCCACGAGTCGCTCGGGCCGTTCTCCCTGGCGACCGACAAGCCGGTGGCCGTCGTTCGCGACGCCATCGAGACGGCGAGCGCCGTGTTCGGCGGTCGAACGAACGCTCGTTACACCCCACCCGACCATGCGGCTCCG
>SYCH01000094.1 GCA_005787025.1 Actinomycetota bacterium
ACGATGTACATGGTTCTTTCCCCTTCGGGTCTCGCGGCCTCTCGACCGCGATCGCAACGTATGAAGACCGTTTGGCGAATGTGGTGGATGTCACAGAAATGCCCTTGTGAACAGGTGAAATGTCACCCCACGTGAGGATCAGCGGACAGATTGGGCCGCAAATCACTCAGGGTGGTCACGAACGCAACGAGTTCTCGCTCGGGGACGGCCGATGTGAAGATGGTCGGGTGCCGAGCCGAGCAACGGAGGACCCCCGATGACCATGGTGATCATGCGCTACGACCTGCGGATCCCGCCGGCGGGAAGTCCCGCCCACGCGGTGACGGCGGTGGGCCAGTATGCGGCCTGTCTGGAGCAGGTGCGGTGGGCCGATCGCGTCGGGCTCGACATGGTCGTTCTGTCCGAGCACCACGGCACCGACGACGGATTCATGCCCGCCCCGGTCACTCTGGCCGCGGCCGTGGCGGCGACCACCGAACGTATCGGGATCAACATCTCGGCGGCGCTCGTGATCATGCACGACCCCGTTCGGTTGGCCGAGCAGTTGGCCACGGTCGACCTGATCGCCAAGGGCCGCATGAGTGTTATCTGCGGAACCGGCTATCGCCAAGAAGAGTTCGAAATGGCCGGGCTCGAGTTCAAGAACCGTTTCGGCGACCTGGAGCGTTGCGTGGCCGCCCTACGTCAGGCCTGGACCGGCGAGTACTTCGACCTCGACGGACGGCGCATCAAGGTGCGACCACTTCCGCACACGCCCGGCGGGCCGATGTTGTTGATGGGTGGGTCCACGCCCGTGGCGGCGCGTCGCGCGGCGCGTCTGCAGTGTTTCTTCTCGGCGGCCAACAACGATCCGGCGGTGGCCGACGCGTATCGGGAAGAGTGCGAGAAGGTCGGATTCAAGGGCTTCGTGATGTTGCCCGCCAATGCCCCCGGATTCATCCACGTCACCGAGGACCCGGAACGTGATTGGAACCGTCTGGCCCCGTACATCATGCACGAGGCCCGTAGCTATGGAGAATGGCAGCGGCCCGGACAGTCGTCGGTGGTGCACGTGCACAACACCGACACCCTCGACGACGTGAAAGCCAGTGGCGTCTACGCGGTGGTGACACCGGACGAATGCGTGGGGTTGGCCAAGAAGTTCGGCTCGCTCACCATGCATCCGTTGATGGGGGGAATCCCGCCCGAGCTGGCCCAGGAAAGCCTGGATCAACTCGAGCGGGCGGTCCTTCCGAGAATCAAGCCGCGCGACGCCGCCTGATCGTCGACATCGCACCGCCGACCGAGACCAGCAGCAGGGCGAGCACACCCAGATCCGAATCGGAGCCGGTTGCCGGCAACGTGGTGGGGTTCACCTGCGGAGTGCTCGGGGTCGGGCTGGCGGCCGCGGCCACCGTGACCGACATGCGCACGCCGATGCCGCTGACGGGGGCGTACAACGACACCCGATGGTTGCCGACGGTCGTGTCACCGGGGACGTTGGCACTCAGGGTGATCGAACCGCTGGAACTGGCGGTACCGGTGGCCAACACGGTGGGCACGGACTCCATCACCAGATGGACCGTTTCGTACGGGGTGAAGCCGGTGTACGTGGCCGCCACCGTTCCGCCCAGGGTCAACGACGAGGTGGACACGATGGAGCGCTCGGCGAACGCGTCGATGGTGGCCGTGCTGGGCGCATCGACCGACGGCGCCAGGGGCGAGGGCACGCGCACTTCGTAGACCGTCGTGGTTCCCGACAACTCGTTGGCCACCAGCAGGAGCGGCGTTCCGTTCGGGCTTTGAGCGGCCGGTACGAACACCATTCCCTCGGGCGAGACGTCGGTGGCACCCGCGCCGGTCGAGCCGTCGATGGCCGGGTTCTTGTACGTGACGAACTGCGGGTTCGCCGGATTGCTCACGTCGTACACCATCACTCCACCCACGCGTTCGAGGCCGATGAAGGCGAAGGTTTGTGCGCCGATGACGCCGGTGGCGATGGCCTCGGGTTCGACACCCTTGTCATCGGAGCGACCGTCCATGCGGGAGGAACAAATGGAAGCAGCCATCTGGGCGCCGGTGTTGGAGTTGTTGGACCCGGTGTCGGCGTCGGAGTTGAAGCACGTCGGGAAGTCGCGCTGGATGATCTCCTCGAACTGTGAACCGCTGTCCCACACCCTTGCCCCGGATGAGTTCCAAATGGTGAACGAACGGGCACCGTACGCGTAGAGGCTGGAGGAACCGGTCGATGACGACGGGAATGCCATGGTGGTCTTGAGGCGGGACAGTCGAAGAGCGGTCTTGTACGTGGTCGCATCCACGCCGGAGGCGGTCCAGATCGCATTGAATCCGGCGTCGCCCATACGAGCCTCCTCCTTGTAACACGACCAGTCACGGGAGTCGCCCTCGTTCGCCGTCACGGTGAAGGTCTGGCCGTTGCGTGCGAAACTGGCGATGGTGTCGGGCATGTACATTCCCTTCAGCGGGACTCCCGCATAGGACACCATGTTGCGGGCCGCACCGTTCGAGCCGTTGTCGCGGTCGCTGGCGTCGATGAGCAGGTTGCCCGAGGCGGCGCCCCAGTCCTTGTAGCCCAGACTCACGACGTCCGAGATCGTCGTGGTGGTCAAGTCGACGATGGCGATCGCGTTCGCCTCCTGGAGCGTGACGAAGGCCTTTGTGTTGTCGGGGCTGACCGAGATGTACTCGGGCTCGAGGTCCTGGGCCGCCGTGGAGTTGGGGAAGAAGATTCGCACGCCTTCGGCCAGCAACGCGGTCTTGTCGAATGCACTGAAGTCGAGGGTGGTCACGGTGGCGTTCGCCGCACCGTTCGCGACGTCGATGATCGAGATCGTGCCGTTGGGGTCGGTCACGAGAGCCGGATCGGTGGACTCGTCGGTACCGACCGTGCCCACGTCGTCGTTGGCGCACAGTGGTTCGCCCTCGCCGGCCACCAGGATCTTGGTCTTGTCGGGGGAGAACCCCACGTGGTCGGGCTGAACCCCGACGTCGACGCTTCGTATGAGGGTGCCGTCGGCGTCGAGCAGCACGATCTTGCCGTTGTTGGCGGTCTTGCGACCGTTGGACGCCACTGTTGCCGTCACGTCGATGGCCACCGCCACGATCCCGTTCCCCGCGGCCACGCTGTTGGTGTAGCCGTTGTAGCTCGAGACGTCGAAACTCGACACAAGTGTCGGGCTGGCCGGGTTCTCGATGGACACGATGTCGATTCGATTCTGTGCGCCGTTGTTGATGAACATGCGCTTGGATGCGGCATCGAACGAGACGATTTCGGCTCGAGCGTAGCCACCGCCGTCGTACGTGCCGACGGGCACCAACTGCAGGCCCCCGGCGGCGATCGGCGGCACCGCGTTGGCCACCGTGCCGGTCGTGATGAGCATGGCACCGATG
>SYCH01000095.1 GCA_005787025.1 Actinomycetota bacterium
ACGGGCGTCGGCGTCGTGGCGGCGCGACTCGACGACGGCACTCATGACGCGGCCAATCGCTTGTTCAGCGAGCGCAGGGCGAACGCGATGCCCACGATCGACACGGCGAGGGGAATGAGCCAGGCCTTCACGAATTGATCGACGGCCAGGTCGTGGTTCATGAACCCTTGCATGCCCTCGACGATGTGCGACATGGGGTTCCAGTCGGCGACGGTGCGATACCAGCCCGTCATGTAATGGCGGGGGAAGAAAGCCGACGAGAGGAAGAGCAACACGAACACGAGGGGGAACGAACCTTGTACCACCTCCGGGCTGCCGGACTTGATGGCGATGGCGGCCATGAGGCCCGCCATGGCGAGACCGAGCAACGCTCCGGACACGATCAAACCGATCACGCCCACGGGCCCACTCTTCACGCGAGCACCGAACACGACGAAGAGCGACATGAACACCACCACTTGGGTGACACCGACCACCATGCTGGCCGCCAAGCGTCCGAGCACGATCGACACCCTCGAAATGGGCGAGGCCAACAGGCGCTCGAAGAAGCCCTGTTCGATGTCGGTGGCCAGGTCGCCGGCGGCCGACGTGGCGCCGAAGAGAACGCCTTGCACGACGGCACCGGCCACCGCGTAGTTGAGGAATGACGAGGCGATGTTCTCACTGAAGAACGGATCTTGGGCCAGGCGATTGAAGCTGGCCGAACCGAGGGCGGCGAAGAAGAGCGGGAAAATGAACGCCGGAGCGAGAGCGGCCGGTTGTCGCAAGCGTCCACGGACGCTGCGCTTGGTCAGCAGGGCGCTGTGAGTGATCGCGGTGGCGATGCTCACTGCGCGCCCTCCAGTCGATGGCCGGTGGCCTCAGCGAACACGTCGTCGAGGCTGGGCTCGTTCAATTCGAGATGACGCACCTTGATGCCCGCCTCATCCAAGGCGCGCACGACGGTGGCGACGTCCTCGGCCCCTCGGGCGAGTCCGACGCCGAGGGTTCCCTCGGCCGAGGGGCGTAGTTCTCCGAATCGAGCCAGGGTGGATCGAGCCGACTCGACGTGTGATTGGTCGACGCTGACGAACAACGTGGGTGAGCCGACCCGGGCCTTGAGGTCGCGGGGTACGCCGGCGCGAACGATACGTCCGTGGTCGACGATGGCGATGCGATCGGCCAACTGGTCGGCTTCTTCGAGGTACTGCGTCGTGAGCAACACGGTGGTGCCGGACTGGTTCAATCGACGTACTTCCTCCCACAAGGTGAGACGACTCATCGGGTCGAGGCCGGTGGTGGGTTCGTCGATGAACAACACCGTCGGTTCGTGCACGAGCGACAACGCCAGATCCAGGCGGCGACGCATACCGCCGGAATAGGTGCCGACGCGACGTTCGGCCGCGGCGGTCAGACCCACTCGTTCGAGCAACTCGTCCCCACGGGCCCGACCGGCACTCTTGGACAATCCGTAGAGCACCGCCTGCAGGTTGAGTAGTTCGCGTCCGGTCATCAACGGATCGATGGCGACGTCCTGCAGAGCCACGCCGATGGAGCGACGCACCTTGTCAGCCTCTTTCACCACGTCGAAGCCGGCCACCTGAGCCGAACCTGCGGTCGGCTTCAAAAGGGTGGTGAGCATGCGCACGATCGTGCTCTTGCCGGCCCCGTTGGGCCCGAGGAGTCCGAAGATCTCGCCGGTGCACACTTCGAGGTCGACACCGTCGACCGCTTTGACGATGTTGTCACCCGTGCCGAAGTGGCGAACCAGTTCATGGGCGACGATGGGGGAGGTTGTCACGAGTTTGTAGGCTACAAGTGATCTCGGTTCGACGAAGCATGATGTTCGTCGCCGACGGGGACGAGACTCGACTTACTTTGCGGCGTTGATGGCCTGCCACACGCGCTCGGCGGTGCAGGGCATCTCGATGTGGCGCACTCCGAGGTGCGACACCGCGTCGACCACGGCCGACTGAATGGCCGGGGTCGAGCCGATGGTTCCCGATTCGCCGATGCCCTTGGCGCCAATGGCGTTCACCGGGGTCGGGGTCTCCATGTGGACCACCTCGACGCTCGGAAGTTCGGCGGCCGAGATGAAGCCGTAGTCGGCCAGGTTCGACGTGGTGGGGTTGCCATCGGCGTCGTACAGCACCTCTTCGAGAAGCGCTTGGGCGACTCCTTGGGCGATACCGCCGTGGATCTGACCGTCGAGCAACATCGGGTTGAGCACCTTGCCGGCGTCGTCACAGGCCACCTGGCGCAGATGCTTGACACGACCGGTTTCGGTGTCGACTTCGACCACGGCCACGTGCGCGCCGAACGGGAAGGTCGCACCGGGAACGCCGATCACCTCGTCGTGCATCAAACCGCCGTTGCCCTTCTCGGCCGCGGCCAGATCGGCCCACGACTTGGACATGGCCGGAGTGCCAGCGACGTGGAAGACACCACGGCCCTTGTCGAGCACGACGTCGGCCTCGTTGGCCTCGAGCAGGCGCGCGGCCACGGCCTTGGCCTTTTCGGTGAGGGTGCCCGCCACCTGGAACACGGCGTTTCCGCCCTGCTGCAACGAGCGCGATCCCATGGTTCCGGTTCCGATCGGAACGAGATCGGTGTCGCCCCAGACGAGTTCGACGTTGTCCATGGGAATTCCGGTCTGCTCCTGGACGAGCATCGACCACGCGGTGTCATGACCCTGGCCGTGCGGTGAGGTGCCGGTGTAGACGATGGCGCGACCGTCGTCGGTGATTTCGACCTTGGCGGACTCGCCGTTGCCGACGCCTCCGGTGATCTCCACGTACACGCTGACGCCGATGCCGATCTGCTTCACGTCACCACTGGCCCGACGCTCGGCCTGCTCGGCGCGCAGGGCCGCGTAATCGGAGGCCGCCAAGGCCTTGTCGAGTGCGGTCTCGTAGTCGCCCACGTCATAGGTCTGGCCGACCACGGTGGTGTGCGGCTCCATGAACTTGGGGATGAGGTTGATGCGACGCACCTCGGCGGCGTCCATACCCAATTCGAGGGCGAACAGATCCATGGCGCGCTCGATGGCCGCGGTGGCCTCGGGACGACCCGCACCGCGATACGCGACGATCGGCGTGGTGTTGGTGATGACCGACGTGGTGCGGCACTCGATATTGGGAATGGCGTACACGCCACTCGACATCGGGCGGGTCATGAACGGCGCGAGGATGGTGCCCATGTCGGCGAAGCCACCGGCGTCTTGAATGGCGTGCAACTGGTAGTGGGTGACCTTTCCGGCCTTGGTGCCACCGATGGTGACGTACTGCAACTGGGCGCGTCCGTGTCCGAGGGCCACCATGGACTCGCTGCGGGTCTCGCGCCACTTCACCGGGCGACCAACATTCTTCGCGATCACACCGAGCAACAATTCCTCGCCGTACGCGCCGATCTTGGCGCCGAATCCACCGCCCACGTCGGGGGTGCGCACGCGGATCAACGACCGGTCGACGCCGTTGGCGGCGGCCAGGGGATCGACGGTGCCTTGGGCGTGCTGGGTGGAGAGCCACTGGTTCAGTCGACCGTCGGCATCCCAGGCCGCGGCGGCTCCGCGCACCTCGAGCGGGCACGGGGCCACGCGCTGGTTCATGAAGCGACCTTTCACGACCACTTCGCAACCCGCGAAGAGCGCGTCGCCGGTGTTCTCGGGGATGCCGAGCACGGTGGTGTCGAACACCACGTTGCTGCCGGCGCCTTCGTAGATGATGTTGGACGACATCATCGCCGCTTCCACGTCGATGAGCGCTTCGAGCGGATCGATGTCGACGATCACAGCTTCGACGGCGTCGACACCCTGCTCGCGAGTTTCGGTCACGACGGCGGCCACGGGCTCGCCGACGTAGCGCACCTTGTCACTGGCCAGGAGCGTGTGCGCCACCATGGGGTTGAACGCGGCTGGAACCGGCTGCAAGCCGAGCGACTCGGCGGTGAAGATGGCCACGACGCCGGGCATCGACGCGGCGTCACTGGTGTCGATCGACTGAATGCGACCATGAGCGGCCGAGGAGCGCACGTACGTGACGTGCAGAGCGCCCTGCAACAACGGCTCGTCGTTCAGGTCGTCGACGTACTTGCCGCCCGACGTGAGGAACTTGGGATCTTCCTTGCGAAGAACCCGGTTGCCGAGAATGCTGCCACCGGTCATGGTGGACCCCCTTTGGTCGAGTGTTGGTGTGTCGAGCGTGTCGAAACCCGAATGTCATTCCCGACACTAGCCCTCTACTGGGCGCCTCTTCACGGTCGGGCCGAGCGACGGCCGAAGGTCAGGGGAGGGGAACGGTGACCACCGCGACCGAGGTCGGGTCCTCGGTCGGCGGATTCTCGGCGGCGGCTTCGGCGGCGGCCTCGTTCACGCGAACCGCGACGATCTGGGTCACCAAGTCGTACGGCCAACCCATGGGAAGTTCGATGGGTGCCTGGGAGTCCCCGACGATCTGTTGGCGCTGTTCGCCGGCCATCACGAACCCCAGTTCCTCGCGGGCGGCATCTTCCACGCCGGCCGGGGTGTTCAGCCGATCGACCTCGGTCTGCAGCTCGTCGGTGGCCCGCTTGATGGTCTCCAGCTCCTCGGTCCGGGCATCGACTTCTTGACGTTGACCGAGCCACGACGTGGCGGGCAGTACGAGGAAAGAGTTCCCGAACGAGATGACGATCACCACCGCGCCGACGAGCATCAAGGTGCGACCGAGAAGCTTGGGAAGCAGGCGTTCGGTGCGTGGTGTGGGACGCGTGCGATCCGCGACGGCCTTGCTCAGTCGGGAGCGCTTCGACGACTTCTTCCTCGTGGCACGCGGAATACTGCTGGTCTTGTTGCCGCGGGCCATGCCCACATTCTGCCGGTTCGACGTCGGCCGTTGGTGTCACCCCGAGTGGGAGCCCTCACGCGAGGGGCGCGAGGGCGGCACGGCCACGGAACGCCGCGGTCTCACCCAGTTGCTCCTCGATGCGAAGCAACTGGTTGTACTTCGCCACTCGATCGCTACGCGCCGGAGCACCCGTCTTGATCTGGCCGCAGTTCGTGGCCACGGCGATGTCAGCGATGGTGCTGTCTTCGGTCTCGCCGGAACGATGGGACAGAACAGCGGTGTAGTTGTTCTTCTGGGCGAGTTCGACGGCGTCGAGGGTCTCGGTGAGTGTGCCGATCTGGTTGACCTTCACGAGGATGGAGTTGGCGGTGCCGGTCTCGATGCCCTTGCGGAGGAACTTCACGTTGGTGACGAAAAGATCATCACCC
>SYCH01000096.1 GCA_005787025.1 Actinomycetota bacterium
CGTTCCGTGGCGACCGGGTGCTCGCGAGTTGTTGGCCGCGGTGGTGGATGCCGGTATCCCCACGGCGCTGGTGACCATGTCGTGGCGCCGCTTCGCCGACGAGGTGGTGACGTGTCTTCCGCCGGGAAGCTTCACCGCGTCGGTGGTGGGCGACGAGGTGAGCATGGGCAAGCCGCATCCGGAGCCCTACCTGTTGGCGGCGGCGAAGTTGGGCGTGGACCCCGCTCGTTGCGTGGCGATCGAGGATTCGCCCACCGGAGTGCGCTCGGCGGTGGCCGCCGGATGTCGGGTGATCGCGGTGCCGCACGTGGTGCCGGTGCCCGAGGGGCTGGCCCACGTCACCGTGGAGTCACTGACCCACGTGACCCTCTAGTTGCCCCAGCGGGACTGGCCGAACCGGTAGCCCACGCTGCGCACGGTCTGGATCAGGCTCGCGTGCTCCTCGCCCAACTTGGCACGCAGACGACGAATGTGCACGTCGACCGTTCGCGCGCCGCCGTAGTAGTCGTATCCCCAGACGCGCGACAACAGGATCTCGCGCGTGAACACCTTGCCGGGGTTCTGCGTGAGGAACTTCAGCAATTCGTACTCCATGTACGTCAGATCCAGGGGGTGCCCGTCGATCGAGGCTTGATAGGTCTCGAGGTTCAGCACCAGCCCGCCGTAGTCCACGGTGTCGGGCTTGGCGCTGACCGTCCCGTGTGCGAACACGTGACGCAGACGGGCTTCCAACTCGCGCGGATGGAACGGCAACAAACAGAAGTCGTCGAACAACTCGTCGCGCAACGTGAGTTCGTCCAACTGCGCCCCGGTGACCAGCAACAACAACGGCACCATCGACGCGTCGCGTTTGCGCAACGCGCGACACACCGCCCAGGCGGCGTCCATGTCGTGATCCGCCGTGACGATCGCTCCCAGCCAACCATCGGCTGGTTCACTCTTGGTGATCGCGTCCGCCGAGGCGAACGACTTCCACCGGTATCCGGCCAAGTCGAGCGTGCGAGCCAAATCGGGCGACGGATTCTCGGGAAAGACGGCGATCAGATCCACGACCGGTCCTCAGATGCTCTTCAGGTATCTCTGCAGTTCGAACGGCGTCACTTGCGTCTTGTAACCGCGCCACTCGGACCGCTTGTTGCGGAGGAACCATTCGAAGATGTGCTCACCGAGCGCCTCGTGCACCAACGACGACGACTCCATGGTGCGCAGGGCTTCGGAAAGGGACTGCGGCAATTGTTCGATGCCGAGTTTCTGCAACGCGCCGTCGCCCATCTCGAACAGGTTCGCGTCGGCCTCGGCGGGGAGCTCGTAGTCCTGCTCGATACCGCGAAGTCCGGCCGCGAGGATGACCGAGAAGGCCAGGTACGGATTACAGGCCGGGTCGGGCGAGCGGTACTCGATGCGGGTGGCCGACGGGTTGGCGCGCTTGGGCACGGGGACGCGAATGAGGCCGCTGCGATTGTTACGGGCCCACGACACGTGAACCGGCGCCTCGAAGCCGGGCACCAATCGTTTGTAGCTGTTCACCGTCTGGTTGGTGATGGCGGTGATCTCGCTGGCGTGGAACAACAGACCGGCCATGAACTTTTTGGCGGTGTCCGACAGGTTGTAGGCGTCGTCGGCGGAATAGAACGCGTTGCTGCTGGCGTCGTCGGTGCCGTTGTTGTTGAACAACGACAGGTGCAAGTGCATGCCGCTGCCTTGCACGCCTTCGAGCGGTTTGGGCATGAACGTGGCGTGCACTCCCTGCGCGGCGGCCACCTCCTTCACGGCCAGACGGAAGGTCATCACGCTGTCGGCCATGTTCAGCGCATCGGTGTGGCGCAGGTCGATTTCGTGTTGCGACGGAGCGTCCTCGTGGAACGAGTACTCGACGGGGATGCTCATGGTCTCGAGGGTGCGGATGGTTTCTTTGCGCAGGTTCCCGGTGACGTCGGTGGTGGTGAGGTCGAAGAACGATGCTTCGTCCAGGGGTCGTGGCGGGCGTCCGTCTTCTGGCGGAGCGAAGTAGAAGAACTCGATGTCGGGTGCGATGAGGAAGTCGAGGCCGAGCGAACGAGCTTTGTCGAGGTTGCGACGCAACACCTGGCGAGGGTCGCCACTGAACGGCGAGCCGTCGAGATTGTGGATGTCGCAGAACACGCGAGCCTCGGGGGCATCACCGTCGGCCCACGGCAACATGACGAAGGTGTTGGCATCGGGGATGGCCAGCACGTCGCTTTCCTGAACGCGCGAGAAGCCATCGATCGACGAGCCGTCGAAGCTCATGCCGTCCTCGAGGGCGTTCTCCAGCTCGGCCGGGCTGATGGCGAAGCTCTTGAGGTTGCCCAGGACGTCGGTGAACCACAAACGGATCAGCCGTACGCCACGTTCCTCGACGGTGCGGAGCACGTAGTCACGCTGTTGTTGCAGCATGGTCATTCCTTCAGTCTGCCAATGGAAGCCCGAATTGGCACGGGGGAGAGGGGAAACGGCGAGGGGGTCGGGTTGCCCCGACCCCCTCCGTGAACTGTTCCGGTCCGTGGACCGAGGACGTGATCAGCCGCAGACCGTCTCGACGATCAGCCGGGTGACGGTGTACGGATCCATGTTGGCGTTCGGACGACGGTCCTCGGCGTAGCCGCGGCCGGTCTTTTCCACCTGCCACGGGATACGGATGGACGCGCCACGGGTCGACACGCCGGAGCTGAACTTGGTCCACGGGGCCGTCTCGTGCTTGCCGGTGAGGCGGCTCTCGATGTCGTGGCCGTAGTTCGTGACGTGCTCCATGACCTTCTTGCCGATCGCGTTGCACGCGGCGGTGATGGCCTTCATGTCCTTGTCGTTGCGCATGGCCTTCGTCGAGAAGTTCGTGTGCGCACCGGCGCCGTTCCAGTCACCCTTCTGGGGCTTGGCGGCCAACGAGATGACCACGTCGTAGTCCTCGGCGATGCGGTGCAACAACCAACGGGCCACGGTCAGGTGATCCGACACGGTGAGCGCGTCGGCCGCACCGATCTGGAACTCCCATTGACCGGGCATCACTTCGGCGTTGGTGCCCTCGATGAGGAGACCGGCATCGAGACAGGCCTGCGTGTGCTCTTCGATGATCTCACGACCGACGACGCGACCGGCGCCGACGCCGCAGTAGTACGGACCCTGCGGCTCGGGGAAGCCGTCCTTCGGGAAGCCGAGCGGGCTTCCGTCGAGGCGCATCATGGTGTACTCCTGCTCGATACCGAAGATCATCTCCTCGGCGGCGAACTTCTTGGCGGCCTTGGCGCACGCGGCGCGGGTATTGGTCGGGTGCGGCTTGTTCGACTGGGCGAGCATGACCTCGCACAGCACGAGAATGTTGTCACCACCGCGGATGGGGTCCGGGCAGGAGAAGACGGGCTGAAGCGCGCAGTCCGACTTGTCGCCGGGAGCCTGGTTGGTCGACGAGCCGTCGAAGCCCCACACCGGTGGAGTGGTGACGTCGTCGGCAAGGATCTTGGTCTTGGAACGCAGTAGGGGCGTCGGCTCGGTGCCGTCGATCCAGATGTATTCGGCTTGATAGGCCACGGGGGTCCTCCATGTATGGGTTCGGCAGAGCCGGTGGTTTGTGGGACGAAATCAGCGTCGCAGAGGGGCATTTCCCCGCCGTTGCCCAATTGTGAACGCTGTGTGAAACGACGCTGTTTCGGGGGCGCACTGCTTGGCGGTTGAAAGTCACGGTAGCGGGTGACGGCCCGATCCAACGCACCGGCAGTTGGGGTCGCCATTAGTCTCGGCGACGTGGCGAACCTTCGCATCGGCTTGGCCCAGTTGAACCCCACGGTGGGTGATCTCGCCGGGAACCGGGCCCTCATCATCGATGCGTATCGGCGTGCCGTCGATGCCGGATGCGACCTGGTGGCCTTCCCCGAGTTGAGCATCACCGGGTACCCGCCCGAGGATCTGGTGCTCAAGCCCGGCTTCGTGCGCGACAATCGGGCGGTACTTCAAGAATTAGCCGCGCTCACGACGCGATGCGTCGCGGTGATCGGTTTCGTCGACGTCGGTCACGGTCACGATCCGGGTTCGGGTCGACCGCACCTTCACAATGCCGCTGCCGTGTGCGCGAACGGTGCCGTGAAAAGCATTCATCACAAGCGCCTGTTACCGAACTACGACGTCTTCGACGAGGAACGCACCTTCGAACCGGGTCGTGGCGAACATCGATTGATCGAGGTCGGTGGGGTGAAGGTCGGCATCTCCATCTGCGAGGACATCTGGCATCCCGACGGACCGGTGTCCGAGCAGGCCGCGCTCGGTGCGCGGGTGAACATCAACATCAACGGCTCACCGTTCCACGTCGGCAAGTTGGCCGAGCGCGAGCGCATGCTGGCGCAACGAGCCCGCGACAATTCGTGCGCGATCGTCTACGTCAATCAGGTCGGCGGTCAGGACGAACTCATTTTCGACGGTGCCTCGATGGTGTTCGACGCGCGGGGCAACCTGTTGGCTCGGTCCCCCCAGTTCGTATCCGACCTGATGGTGATCGATGTCGAGCTCGACTCCCCGAAGCCGTCGATCGTCGCGCCCATCATGGATCGCGCCGAGGAGTTGTACGAGGCTCTCGTGTCGGGCACGCGGGATTACGTTCGCAAGAACAAGTTCACCGACGTGGTGATCGGGTTGTCGGGCGGAATCGACTCGTCGCTGGTGGCCGCGGTGGCCGTCGATGCGTTGGGGGCCGACCATGTGCACGGCGTGTCGATGCCGTCTCGGTACTCGTCCGAGGGCTCGAAGACGGATGCCCACGAGTTGGCCGCGGCTCTGGGTATCGACATCCGCACGATCTCGATCGAGCCGGTGTTCCGGTCGTATCTCGACGTCCTCGGACCCAGCTTCGAGGGCCGTGACGCGGACCTGACGGAGGAGAATCTGCAGAGTCGGTGCCGTGGCCAGATCCTGATGGCTCTGTCGAACAAATTCGGTTGGATGGTGCTCACCACCGGCAACAAGAGTGAGATGGCGGTGGGGTACTTCACGATCTACGGCGACTCGGTCGGTGGTTACGCGGTGATCAAGGACGTGTTGAAGCTGGACGTGTTCGCGATCAGCCGCCACGTGAACGAGAGAGCCGGCCGGGTGATCATTCCCGAGTCGGTGTTGACCAAACCGCCGTCGGCCGAACTTCGACCCGATCAGCGCGACGATCAGAGCCTGCCGCCGTACGAGGTCCTGGACCCGATCCTGTCGCTCTACGTCGAGCAGGACCGCACGGCGTCGGAGATCATCGAGTTGGGGCATCCCGAGGACGTCGTTCGTCGTATCGCCCGCTTGGTGGATCTGAACGAATACAAGCGACGCCAATGTCCGCCCGGGGTGCGCGTCAGCGAGAAGGCCTTCGGCAAGGATCGGCGTCTGCCGATCACGAACGGCTATCGCGGCTGAAGATCACCAGACACACAATCATGCCGAACGCCATGGAGGCGCCCACCAACGCCGGGATCTCGATGCCGAATCGGTCGTAGGTCGCGGTGGCGACCACCGACATGCTGGCGCGACCCAGCATCCCGCCGGCCAGCACGATGCCCAGTCCGCGTCCGGGTGCATCGGGGATGAGGTTGGCCGCCAGCGGCAACAGGCTGACGATGGCGAATTCGAAACCGAGCAGGAACAGCCCGAGCAACACGAGCCCCGGAACTTGCTGGGTGTGCGACACGGCCAGCAACACCCCGGCAGGAACGATCAACATGGCGCCCGCGATGGCGCTGCGCTCCTTGCCCCAGGCATCGGTGCGGCGCGCGCTGGTGACGGACGCCAACAACTCGAAGGCGCCCAAGCCGAAGGCCACCGCCGCGATACCGGCCTCGGTGAATCCGAACTCGTCGTCGAGCCACGAACCGAACGTGACGAACATGGCCTGACTGGAGGCCATGAGAAAGAACATGGCGCCGAAAACGAGGTAACCGCGCCGAGGCATCGGTGCGGCCACCACGTTGCGGTCACGCACCGAACCCGCGACATCATGGGGGTCGAGACGCGCGCCGATGACGAGGGCCATGAGTCCCACCGCGCCCGCACCGACGGCGTAGCCCCATCGCCACGACGTTTGTGAGGCCACCAACCCCATCACGGTGACGCCCACCAGCAATCCGAGGGCCCATGACGTTTCGGTGATGCCGATGACCCGACCGCGACGTTCGTAGTCGACGTGGTCGTTCACCCAGGCGCTCAGGCCGATGTCGAAGAAGAACTTGGCCACGCTGATCATGAGGATGCCGACGATGAAGATCCACACGTTCGGACTGGATGCCGCCACGACGGCGGCGGCCGAGATGCCGAGCAGACCACCGGTCATGGCGGTGCGACGGTGCATGCGATCGACGAACGAACCGAGGAGGGGTGAGGCGCCCATGGCCAATTCGGTGATCATCAGGGCCAAACCGAGACGCGACAGGCTGATTTCGAAGTCGTCGCTGATGCTGGCGAGGAAGGGAGGCGCGAAGCGAAAGCAGGCGTTCGCCGTCAGGCGCGCGGTGGTGAGGGGTAAGACGTGGCGCCGCGTCTCGACCGAGTACGAGTCGTCGAGGAATCGATCGGCCAACCGGGTGGTCAACATTGCGAGTCCGGATCGTCGTCGCCGTCGGACGACTTGGCGATGAGGAATCCGATCGCGCGTTCGGATTTCGGGTAGCGATTGACGATGGCCCAGAAGTCGGGACCGTGGCCGGCCACGTGAAGGTGGGCGAGTTCGTGGACGATGACGTAATCGAGGACCCACGTGGGGAACCCGACGAGTCGGGTGGAGATGCGGACGTCGGATTGCGACGGGGTGCACAACCCCCACACGGACGTGAGGTTGTCGGCCCAGGCGATGGACGCGGGTGTGTGCAACGAGAAGGTACGCGCGAGTCGGCTGGCCCGCTCGGCCAGATCGATGTCGTGGGTGGCCAAGCGTCGACGGAAACGACGGACCATGTCGGTGACGCTGGTTCGTTCCTCGGCGGCACTCATCCACGACGGGATGGAGATGCGCAGCACGTCGCCCACCATCTGGGCGCTGATGCTGCGACGGCGCTTCTTGGAGCGGATGACCTCGACACGGAAGGGATCCCCCGTGGGTTCGATGGATCCCTCCGAGGTCGCGTTCGCTACTTCGGAGGGGACGGGGTCGACGATGTGTTCCGGATCGAAGAGTTGCGGTGCTGGTTCGGGGGTCATCGGTTCATTCCACCGCGCCGGTGTTGCGCAATTCGTCGGCGATGAGTTCGAGCGGGAAGAGCAGGGAACCGTTGCGCCAGGTCGCATCGGACCCGTGTTCGAACCAGCCTCCCGCCAGATTGGGGAATCGGGTGTCGGGATCTCCGAAGTGTTGGCGCAGCAACCGGAGGACACCCCCGTGGGAGATCACGAGAACGCATCCGTCGGGGTGCGCGGTGGCGATGTCCGAAAGCGCCGCCACGGTCCGCTCGATGGTCGACTCCACGCTCTCGAAGTTGGGGGGACGACGGTTGTCGGCCAGATAGCCCGGCCAGTCGCGATTGATCTCGTCGGGAGTGAGTCCCTGCCACTCACCGGCGTGGTTCTCGCGCCAACGCTCGTCGGTCGACACGCGGGGGCAGCCGATGATTCCGGCGATCGTCTCGCCGGTCAACCGGGCTCGCTCCAGGTCGCTCGTGACGACGGCATCGAAGGCCGGACATTCGTTGGCCAGAAGGCTCGCGGCCGCGCGGGCCTGTGATCGACCGAGATCGCTGAGCGGTGGATCGGCCTGACCCTGCCATTTTCGCAACGCGTTCCAGGTGCTCTGGCCGTGCCTCAGAACGAGAACGCGGGTGCCCGGATGTCGTGCGTCGCTCGTCACGAGGGTTCACGGTACTGCCGGTACGCTCGGCGACATGGCCTCTCTTCGTTTGTTCGCCCGAGCGCGCGAGATCGCCGGGGTGGGGTCGACCGAGATGCCGGGGACCACGGTCGACGAGGTGGTGACCGAGGCGGTTCGACGCTTCGGACCGGGCTTCGCCGAACTCCTGCCCAGTTGTCGTATCTGGTTGAACGGAGAGGCCGTGTCCGGTTCGACTGCCGTGACCGACAAGGATGAAGTGGCAGTATTGCCACCAGTGTCCGGAGGATGTCGATGAGCGAAAAGAACCAGGCGACCGATCCGTCGTCGTTGACATTGGCCGATCTCCGTGCCGAGCGTGACGCGTTGCGCAAGGACGAGGACGCGGTGTCGTTCGTGCGTCGGTTGGCTCAGGGACGCGTCGATTTGGTGGCCGCTGTGCGTGCCAGTCGCGATGGTGGATCAGCAGTGACCGCCGCCGACATAGTGAAATCGGGCGTGGGTCCGGCGCCGAGCACCGGGTCCGCTCGTCCGCCGCGGGACACCGACGTCGCCGGGGACCATCCACTGCTGGCCGAGTTCGATGCTCTGTGCGACCGGTTGGGCTTCGACAACATGGCCGACCTCGATGATGCGGCCCTCGAAACCCTGGAGGTCCGGTTGCGGGCGTTCGAGAGCACGCAATCGGAGATTCGCCGCCGTTTGTTCGACCGCATCGACGCGTTGACGGCCGAACTCGTGCGTCGTTATCGCGACGGCGGAGCATCGGTCGACGCCCTCCTGGAGGGCTGACACCGGATATTCAGATTCCGGTCAGGGAAATTTTTCGGCCCGCCGGTAGTTTCAGTCTTCTGTGACTCGCGTGGCCATGTTGTCCTTCCACACCTCGCCGCTGGCGCAGCCGGGTGTCGGCGACTCCGGAGGGATGAACGTGTACGTCCGCGAGTTGGTGACTGGTTTGGCTCACGCCGGTGTCGAAGTCACCACTTACACACGCGACTGGAAGCCGGGCCTACCCCGCGAGGTGCTGGTGGAGCCCAATCACCGCGTCGTTCATGTGCCCGCCGGCCCGCACGACCTTCCCAAGGAAGAGTTGGAGTCCGTGATCCCACGCTTCACCGACTTCGTCCTCGACGACATGCGGGGCACGAGAGCGGCCGACGTGGTCCACGCCAACTATTGGTTGTCGGGCATCGTCGGACACTCCATCAAGCACGAACGGGGTATTCCTCTGGCGACCACGTTCCACACGTTGGCGCGCGTGAAGGCCGAGGGTGGCGACCCCGAGTCCGAACGTCGTGAGCGCGCCGAAGCCGAGATCATCGGTTGTGCCGACGCCATCTGTGTCAGTTGCGACGAGGAAGAAGAGCAATTCATCCGTCTCTTCGGAACGCCCCCCGGTGGTCTCGAGATCGTCGCGCCCGGCGTGGAGCACGCGTTCTTCACGCCCGGCGATCGTCGTGGCGCGCGCCACGCCCTCGGTATGGGTGACGGACCGGTGATGTTGTTCGTCGGCCGCATCCAGCCGTTGAAGGGTGTCGACGTGGCGGTGCGCGCCTTGGCCGCGCTCGGTCGCGCCGATGCGCGGTTGTACGTGGTCGGCGGAGCCAGTGGCGTCGAGGGGGTCATCGAAGTCCAGCGCGTTCGCGCGCTCGTCAGCGAACTCGGCCTCGACGGGCGGGTTCATTTCGTGGCTCCGCAAGCGCATCACATCTTGTCCACTTATTACCGGGCCGCCGATGCCGTCTGGGTGCCGTCACGTTCGGAGAGTTTCGGCCTGGTGGCTCTCGAGGCCGCCGCTTGTGGAATCCCCGTGGTGGCCAATGCGGTGGGCGGATTGTTGTCGCTGGTCGATCATGGGTCGACCGGGTTCCTGGTGAACGATCGCGATCCCGAGCAGTTCGCCGCGTACACCGATCATCTGCTGCGCAACCCGTCGCTGGCCGCGTCCATGAGAGCGGCAGCGGCCGAGCGCGGGCGTCGCTACACCTGGAGTTTCGCCGCCGCCCGTTTGCGACGCGTGTACACCGACATCACGGCTCGCTCTCTCGTCAACTGCTCGTGAGCGATCTCTTCGACGACGAATCGCTCGCGGTCCTGGAGCGGCGTATCGACGAATGGCTCGGTGCCATGAAGTCGTCGAACCAGACCATCCTGGCCATCGACATCGCCGAACCCGATCCGATGTTTCGGGCTCGCTGGTACGTGCGTATGCGCGGCGAGACCAAGGACTTCATCACCGTCTGGATCACCCTCGGCCAGCGAACCCTGCGTTACGAGACCTATGTGATGCCGGCTCCCGAGGAGAACGTGGCCGAGTTCAACGAGCAGTTGCTGCGTCGCAACGACAAATTGGTCGGTGCGCATTTCTCGTTGGGCCTGGAGGACGCGGTGTATCTACGCGGAGATCTTCCTTTGACCGGGTTGACCGAGGCCGAACTGGACCGAATCGTGGGCTCCATGTACGCCCACGTCGAACAGTGCTTCCGCCCGCTGTTGATGCTGGGCTACGCCTCGCGATTCGCCGACTGATCGTCGCCGCACGACAACCGATTCGTCGCCGGTGACCGCCGCACCTCGCCCACCCGCCGGTGTCCCGTCGGCGCCGGTCGGGAAGTCGGTGCCGGCGGGATGCCCCCGAGGATTAGCGTGACGGCATGTCCAACGCGGCGAGGTCGACTCTGGTGGTGGTCGGTGGCGGCAACATGGGTGCCGCCCTCGTGGGGGGTTTGCTGGCCGCGGCCACGGTCGATCCGGCCGATTTGTCCATCGTGGAGGTGGTCGAGACCCGACGTGATCAGTTGCGAACCATGTTCCCGGGGGTGAGCGTCACCGGCGACATCCCCGAATGCGCCGCCGCCGTCATCGCGGTGAAACCCCATGACGTTCCGGGCGCCGTGACGCGGGCCGCATCGCGTGGAGCAACGCGCGTCCTGTCCATCGCGGCCGGGGTCACCATCGCCACTCTCGAAGCGGCCGCCGGTGATCGCGTCGCGGTGGTGCGTTCGATGCCCAACACACCGGCGATGGTCCGTCAAGGTGCGTCGGCGATCGCGGCGGGAACGCACGCCTCGGACTCTGATGTCGAGTGGGCGGAGTCCATCCTCGGATCGGTGGGCACCGTGGTGCGCGTCGAGGAATCACATCTGGATGCCGTCACCGGTTTGGCCGGGAGCGGTCCGGCGTATCTGTTCCTGGTTGCCGAGGCATTGATCGACGCGGGAGTGGCCGTCGGACTGTCGCGCGACGTCGCCGATGCGTTGGTGCGACAGCTGTTGACCGGATCGGCGGCGTTGCTGGCGCACGGAGAGGCACCCGCCGATCTGCGCGCGAAGGTGACCTCACCGGGCGGCACCACGGCGGCCGGAATCGCGGTCCTCGAGAGCCTCGCCGTACCCGCGGCCTTCGTCGATGCGGTGCGCGCCGCCACCGAACGCGGTCGTGAACTCGGTCAAGGTTGATCTCGTGGCCGAAGTTGACGAAAAATTTGCGCCGGTCCGCTGACATTTTTCGGCGCCGATCGCGGAACGTCGCAGGTCAGCGATTTAGTGAAAATGAGGCTGCTTCCGTGCAGTGTGCAA
>SYCH01000097.1 GCA_005787025.1 Actinomycetota bacterium
GTTGCCCATCGACCCCTCCACCGACGTGCCCCCGGGATTCACGGCCGACCAACGTAACGTGGCCGGCGGCTTCACCGGCGACCCCGACGTGATGGACACCTGGGCCACGTCGTCGCTGTCGCCGCAGATCGCCGGCTGCTGGGAGGACGACGCGGATCTGTTCGCCCGCGTGTTCCCCATGGACCTGCGGCCTCAGGGTCACGACATCATCCGCACCTGGCGGTTCCGCCCGGTGGTGCGCTCGCATTTCGAGCACGACTCGCTGCCGTGGTCGAACGTGGCGTTGTCCGGTTGGATCCTCGACCCCGACCGCAGGAAGATGTCGAAGTCGAAGGGCAACGTCGTCACACCTGTGGACCTGTTCGAGAAGTTCGGAAGCGACGCCGTGCGCTACTGGGCGGCCTCGGCACGGCCGGGCGTCGACACCGCGTTCAGCGAGGAGCAGATGAAGGTCGGCCGCAAACTGGCCACCAAGTTGCTCAACGCCAGCAAGTTCGTGCTCACGTTCCCGGAACCGGGTTCGGAAGCGATCGTGTCGAACGAGATCGACCGCGCGATGTTGGCCCGCGTGGCCGACACGGTGAACGAGGCCACCGACGCGTTCGGTCAGTACGACTACGCACGGGCGCTGGAACGAACCGAAGCGTTGTTCTGGTGGTTCTGCGACGACTACGTGGAATTGGTGAAGGGTCGTGCCTACGAGAGTCAGGGCCGCGATCAAGCCGCGTCGGCGCAACTCGCGTTGCGACTGGCGCTGTCGACCCTGCAGCGACTGCTGGCACCCTTCATCCCGTTCACCACCGAAACCGTGTGGCGCTGGTGGCAGAGCGGTTCGGTGCACCGGGCGTCGTGGCCCACGATGGCCGAGTTGGGTGACGTCGGCGATGCCGCGTTGCTCGCGCCCATCAGCGAGGTGTTAGCCCAGGTTCGCCGGGCCAAGACCGAGGCCAAGACCTCTCAGAAGACCGCGGTGGCATCGGCCGAGGTCACGGGGAGCTCGTCGGAATTGGCGGCGGTCACGACCGGTCGGGCCGACCTCTCCGAGGCGGGCAGCGTGCAGGCATGGAGTCTCGTCGAGGGTGCCGGACCGTTGAGCGTCACAGTCGTGTTGGCACCGTCCGACCCCCAATGAGGGCTCGACAGCGGTAGTTTTTGACCCTTGTGACCGAGGTTCAACCGCCCCACGACGACGAACCGATCGTGGGCGACGACACCTTGAACCAACTCGCGAGGTTGCGACCCGATCCGGCGCCCAAACGTCGCCGCACGTGGCCCCAGCGACTCGTCCTCGGATTGAACGTCTTCGTGGTCATCGCCTGCTTCGGAGCCGCCATCGGCGTGTACTACGGCAACGAGAAGGCCAACGACCGGCGGGTGGTGTCCATCATCGGTGCCGAAGGTGGACCGGCTCTCACCTTGCCCAGCACCACGGTCGTCCTCGCCGAGGATGGGTCCGTAGTGTCCACGGAGGCCCCGGTACTCGTCGACCTGACGGCCAAGAACTTCCTCATCACGGGCAGCGACAACGGCGCCTGTGTCGACCCCGACTCGCCGTACGCCGCGGCCTTCGGCAATCGCAACGGACTTGGCGAGCGCGCCGACACCATCATGATCCTGCGCCTCGATCCCACGACGAACGCCGCCGCCGTGTTGTCGTTCCCGCGTGACATGTGGGTTCGCATCGGTGGCACCAAGCGCATGGGACGCATCAACAGCGCGTTCAACGCTGACGACCCGAACACGCTCATCCTCACCATCTGGGACAACTTCGGCATTCTCGCCGACCACTACGTGAACATCGACTTCTGTGCCTTCAAGCAGATCGTCGACGCCGTCGGAGGTGTTCGCGTCCCGTTCGCCACGCCCGTTCGTGACAAGAACACGAATCTGCTCATCGAGGTCGCCGGCTGTCACACCTTCAACGGCGAAGAAGGCCTCGCGTACGTGCGGTCGCGCCACTTCAAGTACTTCGACCCCAAGAAAAAGGAATGGATCGAAGACCCCGCCGCCGATCGCGGACGCATCTCGCGCCAGCAGGACTTCCTACGACGCGCCATTCAAAAGGCCCTCGACAAGAGTTCGGGCAACCCGGCCGTCGCCAAGCAGTTGATCGACGCCGGAATCCAGAACGTGATCCTCGACGCGAACCTGACGACGGGCAAGTTGCTCGATTTGGCCACGGCGATGAAGAACCTGAACCCGGCGACGATGCGCACCTACCAGGTCGAGGGGCGGGGCGTGGACAAGAGCGGTCAGTCGGTGCTCGAGCCGTTGTTGAAGTCCGACAGCATGAAGGCCGTGTTGGCCGTGTTCCAGGGCCAGGCTCGTTTGGTGGATGCTCCCGAGCAAATCTTCGAGATGGCGACCACCTCCGTTGCCCCGGTCACATCCGCCGTCCCCGGAACGACGATGCCGGGCGCGACCACCACCACCTCGTCGCTCGTCCCGGTGTACGTGGATGAGAACACCTACGGCATCCTGCCTCCCGACGACGCCGCCTGTCGCTGAAACTTTTCGGCTAACCCAACACCTCTCGCAGCGCGCCGGGCACATCGGTCGGACCGTCGATCACCGCCAAACGAGCACCAACCTGCCCGGCCAACACCCGCGCCTCCACGTCGTCACCAGCCGGGGCCAGGATGACCACTTCCTCCAACGAGCGCGCGGCGGCCACCACGTCACCTTCCACCGTGGCCCGGCAGTCGCTCAACACGACGGTGATGCGACGCCCGGCTCGCGTGCGCGACAACTGCTCGCCCGCCGCGCGCAACGCCCCGGCCAGATCGGTGGTGCCGAAACCGCGCAACGACAACACGTCGTTCACCACCTGTTCGCCCGACTTCGTGGAATTCTGGCTCTTGGCCACCACCACGTCCTTCCCGAAGGCGATCACGCTGTAATCCTCGGGGCTACGCCACGCCACCGCCGCCGCCGCCATGGCCGAGGTCGCCAAGGGTTTGCCGCCCATGGAGCCGCTGCGATCGACGAGCAATGCGATCGCCGTCGAGGGGCGCACCCAACCACGCACTTTCAATTCGTCGACGTCGACGGCACGCCTCTCGGCGCGGGCACCGACGATCTCCTCCATCGACGCATCGAGGTCGATGTCGCCGTCCTCGGGTCGATACGGCATGGTGGCCATCTTGCCGATACCGCGTGGCCGCACCGGCCCGCGCTTCGACACGTCCAGGAACAACCGGCCTGCCAACCGCTTGGCCAGTTCGCGCAACTTCGGATCGGTGGCACCGGTCAGATCGGCCAACAAGGCCAGCATCGCGTCGGCGTCCTCTTCCATGGCTTCGTCGACGGCGTCCTCGTCGATCTCACCAACCTCGGGAGAAACCTGCTCGAACTGCTCGTGCCGCGCCAACTCTCGACGCGACATCGTCTTCTTGGAGGCCTCGTTCACCGCTTCGTCGGCGGCATCGCCTTCCTTGGCTACCGGGTCGCCCCCGCCGGGGCGCTCACTTTTCCCGATTCACCGACCGGCGCGGGATTGAACACCTCGTTCCACAACTCGGTGATGATGTCCTCACTCGTGCGAGAACTTCCCTCGCGCACCCGCACGCGTCCGGACAACGCCACCAACGCGGCGTCGAGCGACACGGCCGGATCGTTCACGTCGCTCGAGCGCACCGAGGCCAACGACGACGCCACGGCGGACATGTCGATCGCACCGCGAACCGACGAACCAACGCGCAGATCGGCGTGAGCTCGCGTGCGTCGCACCAATTCGACCACCTTGTCGAGCCAACCACTCGGCAAACCGTCCACCCCGCGGGCGGCGATGCGGGTCTCGACCTCGGCTGATTGATAGCCCACCGAGACACGACACACACGGTCGTACACGGCGCCACTGATGCGCGCGGTTCCCACGGCGTCGAAGGGGTTCATGGCCGCCACCAAACGGAAGCCGGGGTTCGCGACCACGCGTCCGTATCGCGGCACGTTGAGTTCGCCCTCGCTCATGACGGTGATGAGCACGTTGAGCGTTTCCTCGGGGATGCGATTGATCTCCTCGACGTACAACAGCGAACCGTCGCGCATGGCGGTGACCAACGGGCCATCGACGAACACGTCGGCCTCGTAGCCGTCGGTCA
>SYCH01000098.1 GCA_005787025.1 Actinomycetota bacterium
ATGTCACGGAACGCGCGCGCGGCCGGTCCGTCGCCCTTCAACGACACGGGCTCTCCGGTGTCGCCACCATCGGCCACGGCGGGCTCGATGGGAATCCGACCGAGCAACGGCACGCCGATCTCGTCGGCCAACGCCTCGCCACCACCGCGACCGAACAACGCGTACGACTCGCCGTGATCGCAGATGAATTCGCTCATGTTCTCGATGACCCCGGCCACGCGCAGGAACGAACGTCGCGCCATGTCGGCGGCGCGGATGGCCACCTTCTGCGCGCTGACCGCCGGCGTGGTGACGATCACCATGTCGGTGCGCGGCAACATGCGCGCCAAACCCATCTGCACGTCACCGGTTCCCGGCGGCATGTCGATGAGCAGATAATCCATCTCGCCCCACGCCACGTCGTTCAGGAACTGTTCGACGGCCTTGGTGAGCATCAATCCGCGCCACATCAACGCGGTGCTCTCGTTCTCCACCAGGAAGCCGGTGGAGACCACCTTCAGCAAACCGTCACCCACCCGGCGTTCGTTCGGCTGGATCATGGGACGTCCGGTGGCTTCGTTCTGTTCGGCCTCCAATCGCTGGTCCAGGCCCAGCATGCGCGGCACCGAGAAGCCCCAGATGTCGGCGTCCAGCACGCCCACCGTGTAGCCCTGCGCGGCGATGGCGGCGGCCAGGTTCACGGTGACGGAACTCTTGCCCACGCCACCCTTGCCCGAGGCGATGGCCAACACGCGCGTGGTGGTGGGCACGGCGGTGTCGGCGGCGTTCTCCTTGGCGTTCCAGCGGGCCTTGGCCATGGTGGCCGAGCGCTCGTCGGAGTTCATCTCGCCCCACTCGATCTTCACGGCGAACACGCCCGGGTGCGTGGCGATGCGGGTCTCGATGTCCTTCTTGATCTGGGCCCGCAACGGGCAGCCACCGATGGTGAGCTTCACCTCGATCAGCACCCGGCCGTCGTCGGTGATCTCGAGACACCGTGCCATGCCCAACTCCACCACGTCGCTGCCCAACTCGGGGTCGATCACGCCGCGGAGGAGGTTCGTCACCTCATCAGTGGTGGGAGGGGCGAATCGGCGCGCCATGGGGTCATGGTACCGGCGGTGACGTGGAGGTATTCGGTCGCCTGGTGACCGAAATTGTGGGGCCACCCCTCGCCTCGTTCGAGACCGACCGGTAAACTCACCCCGCCGGTCGTTGCACCGGGGCGGAGAACCCGCCGTACAACTCTGGAGGTTCATCGTGATCACCCTCACCGATTCCGCAGCGGTCAAGGTCAAGGAACTGCTCGAGGCCGAAGGCGCGGCCGACATGGCTCTTCGTGTCGCCGTGCGTCCCGGCGGTTGCAGCGGTTACTCCTACGAGATGTTCTTCGACAGCGACATCACCGAAGAAGACGAGCAGGCCGTGTACGGCGAGGCCGTCAAGGTGGTCGTCGACCCGGCGTCGGCGCAGCTGTTGTTGGGCGCCACCCTGGATTACAAGGACGGTCTGAATCAGGCCGGCTTCAACATCACGAACCCCAACGCCACGCGCAGCTGCGGTTGCGGCCAGTCGTTCAGCTGAGCGCCACGCGCACCTCGTCGGGGTGCCACACGCCCTCGAACCGGTGGGTGATCAGGCCCGTCGTGTCCGTGACGAACAGCACGGGTTCGAACGTCAGCGACAAGTCGTTCACGGCCGGAGCCACCGTGGTTCCCGCTTTGTCCGCGTAAACGTCGGCGTGCACGAACACGGTGTCGGTGAACTCGTCGCCGAGAGGAACGAGCCCCTCCAGGATCGGCGAGCACACGCCCGTCTTGCAATGCGCCGGTGTGCCGATGAGGTAGGCCACGCGCTTGCCCGTCGCCAAGGCCTCGTTCAACGTGACGTCGTGGAAAGGGCACGGTTCGGGCAGACGACTGCACATGGGCTCGACATCACGGTGGTCGTCGACCGTGGGCGTGTCGAAGCCGGGTAAAGGCTCGCCGGGGCGTGGCACCACCAGTTCCGAGGCCTCGCGCACCTGGAGCGAGGCGCCGTCCGACGGTCCACCGGCGACGACGAGGGCGTAGATGGCGGGAGTGTCGATGGTTGTTTCGAACACCCAGAACGGCGCGGTTCCCTCGCCGAGCGAGCGTCGTGTGGCCACCAGGTTGTCGGCCACCACACCGTCGTCGAGGTAGTCGATCACCCTTGCCGTCAGTTCCGTGGGGCCCTTCGTCAACAACCCGGCATTGTCGGCCAACGACACGGGAAGCCGTTGCACGCCGGGCCCCAACTGATCGGGTACCCATCGTTGCACGAGCGACATGGAGTCGTCGATCGGCCCGTCGAGTGCCGACGACGGTGACGAGGAACCACCACATGCCGACAGCACGCGCGACAGAGCCAACGTGGACGCGCCCGCGACACCCAGACGCAACACGCTTCGACGGTCGACGACTCGACGTTGAGCAACCATGAGGTCGACGGTAGTGGGTGACGAGTCGTGGCCGATGGTCGCGCGGTGCGACAATGGTCCGGTGGCGACGATCACCTTCACCTTGAACGGCGCGCCTTTCTCCACCGAAGCCGACGGCAGTTTGTTGTCGGTGCTGCGCGACACCGCCGGCTTGACCGCGGCCAAGGACGGTTGTGCACCGCAGGGTCAGTGCGGGTGTTGCACCGTGTGGGTGGACGGTGAACCACGGGTGTCGTGCGTGACACCGGTGACGCGGGTGAACGGACGCGAGGTCACCACCCTCGAGGGCCTCGATGACGACACACGACGCGCCTGGGGCGAGGCTCTGTGCGCCACCGGTGGCAGCCAGTGCGGGTTTTGTTCGCCGGGAATCATCATGCGGCTCGAGGCGACGGCCGAGGACGATCACGAGTCCTTCGCGAAGGCGATGTTGGCCCACACCTGTCGGTGCACCGGATGGCAGACCATCGAGGAAGCGGTGGAGGTGCGTCGGGGATCACGGGTGGTCGACGGAGATCGCGATCTGGCGTCGGCGCGTGAGCGTGCGGCCATCGAGGGCGCGGCGTATCAGGAGGTGGGGCCTCTGGTGGCGTTGGGGGCCGGTGGCTTCGCCGACGACACCGCACCCCGTGACGCATTGGTGGCGATACGCGCGTCGGACGGCACGTGGCACGTGGCCGACGACCTCGCGACGGCCCGACGTCTGGCCGGCACGGTGCAGGGACGCAAGTCCACCGTGGCCGTCGGCTGGCCGCTGCCCGTCGTCGAGGGTGAATGGGCGCACACGTTGTGCACCACGTGGGTGGAACCCGCGTACGTGGAACCCGACGCCGCCTGGTGCGAGCCGGGCGGAGAAGCACACGGACCTCTCAACAACGGTGGTGCCTTCGGAGGCAAGACGAGTCCGGAGTTGCGCGAGGTCGCCCGACGTCTGGCCGACGAGAGCGGGCGCCCGGTTCGGGTGTTGCTCACGCGCGAGGACGTGGTGCGTTCCGGCCCGAAGCGACCGCCGATGTCGTTGGCGGTTCGTCCCGACGGCTCCGGTGTGATGCATGCCGTGCGCACGCCGGGTCTGGCTGAAGTGGTCGCTCGATTCGCTCCGGACTGGACGGTGATCGAACACGACGTGGTGGGCCCACGAACGTCGATGAGTCTTCGTGCCTCGGGTTGGGCCGAGATCGCCGTCATGCGCTCGTCGGTGGGTGAGGTCGATGAACGGGGCGATCACGTGGTGGCACCCAACGGTGCCGAGGCGTGGGCCGTGGTCGACGATGACGTGGTGACGGTGCGGGTGAACGCCGGGCGGATCCTGGACGAGGTGGTGTTGCGCTCGTACGCCATCGGTGCCGCGCACACGGGCCTGGGCTGGGTGCGTTCGGAAGGCTTGGCGTTGGGCGCCGACGGGGTACCGCTGGACCTGACCATCCGCTCGTTCGGGGTGTTGCGCGCCGTGGACACCCCACGGATCGAGGTGACCGTGGTCGACGACGATCGTGATCCGATGAACGGCAGTGACGCCGTGTTCGCCGCCGTGGCCGCCGCGGCCTGGCGACACGCCGGCCATCCGTCGCGTTGGCCCGCGTTTCGTTGATGCGTTTCGCGACGAGCCGGCCGTCTCGCCGATGTGGTCGGGGCATCCATCGCTAACATCGCCTCATGGCATCCAAGAAGGCTCCCGCCCCCCTCGGTCCCTACACGCCGGTCGTTCGCGCCGGTGACTGGGTGATCGTTTCCGGTCAGCTCGGCATCAAGGACGGCTCATTGGTGGCCGGTGGTGTGTCGGCGCAAACCACGCAGGCGGTCAAGAACCTGAAGGAGCGCTTGAAAGAACAGGGATGCACCCTGAACGACATCGCCAAGACGTTGTGCTTCCTCACCGACATGGACACCTTCGCCACCTTCAACGAGGCCTACGTGGCCGGTTTCGCGGGTGCCCGTCCGGCGCGTTCCACCATTGGCGTGGCGGCGTTGCCCTTCGGTGGCGCGGTCGAGATCGAGGCCTGGGCCTACAAGCCGGTCGCCGCCCCCAAGCCCGCGACGAAGA
>SYCH01000099.1 GCA_005787025.1 Actinomycetota bacterium
CCAGGGGAATCGATCATCGTGCCGGACGCGCCGTTCGCGCACGTCTTCGTTCCCCGCGGCGCGGTCGACATGGAAGCGGCCGGGGAACTTCGAACCGGAGACGCGGTGCGTCTGACCGTCGAAGGCGGCCAACGAATCACCGCGACCTCGGAATCGGAGATCCTGATCTGGGAGATGCACGCCGCCATTCAGGGGCAGTGACGTCCTCAGAGTTCGTAGCGGTACAGATTCGACTCGCGCTGAACGAAACCCATCCGCTGATACAAACGATTCGCCGCTTCCCGCGACGGACGCGAGGTGAGATCGACGGTGATCGCCCCGTTGTGGCGCGCGTGGTCGAGCGCGGCACGGTTCAACGCCTCACCCACACCGTGTCCCCGGGCGTTCCCGTCCACCACCACGTCCTCGATCCAGGCGCGCACACCGGTCGGAATACGGAACATGGCCAACGTCAACGAACCGACGATCACTCCGTCCAGACGGGCGATGAACAAGGTCGATGCCTCCGACGACACCAAGTCCTGCAGGGCCTCCCGACCCGGTGGCGGATTGGATGACGACAACTGGGGGATCAACACCTCGAAAGCGGCGACCAATTCGTCGTCGACCGACGCGCAAATTTCGACGGTCACTCCCACGGTGGCGAGTCTAGGCAGTCCACCTTCTACGGTTGCCCCATGACCCGCATCACCGATCATGCCGAGCTCGCGACGAAAGCCCGAGCCCTCGGTGCCGCCCTCGAACCCTTCGTCGGTCAGGTGTATTTCTCCCCCGAATGTCACACGAACTACGTGGCCCTCGGTTTCCAACCGAGCCCCGGTGACATGAACGGTGTCGCTCTGCCCGAGGGAATCGCGTACTTCACCAGTCGCGGATCGTTGATGGGACAGGTACCCGGAGAAGTGGTGGCCGCAGCGTTCGCGGTGTTCAATCCGGCCGCGGTCGTTCCCTCGGTCTCCGCGGGTTGGGCCATCACCGATGCGACGACCATCTGTGCCGCACGACGGGCGGGAGCGATCGCTCAACTGGAACGAATCCTCGGAGCGAAGCCCGGTGGTGTCGCGCGAGCGCGCGCCATTCTGGGGCGTGCGGTCGGTGTGTTGCGTCCCGAAGGACGTCCGTTGTTCGCCGGCACTCTCAGCCAGTCGATCCCCGACACCGATCTCGGCGCGTGTTGGCACTTCGGCGACATGATCCGCGAGTACCGCGGTGACTCCCACACGGCCGCATGGATCTCGGCCGGACTCGACGCCACCGAGATCGGTCTGCTCACCGAGTTGTACTGGGGTCTGCCGCTGAAGTCGTACAGCCGGACCCGCGCGTGGTCCGAGGACGACTTCGCCGCCGCCATCGACCGTCTCGAGTCGCGCGGGCTCGTCCACGACGGCGCCTTCACCGAGGCCGGCCGCGAGATCCGTGAGCGGATCGAGGTGGACACCGATCGGCAGATGCTGGGGTGCATCGAGGCCATCGGCGAGGACTTCGACCATCTCGTCGCGATGCTCGGACCGTGGTCCGAGGTGGTGCGCAATTTCAAGGGCTACCCAGCGGCCGGGCCCCACGAGTTGGCCGCCGCCGCCAGCAAGCGTTGAACGGCATGGCCGCGGTCGGGAACATGGCAGACTGATCCCGTGATCCTCACCGAACTCCGCACGTCCGCCGAAGCGTTCCATGCCAGCACCGGTTGGGAACCCAAACCCGAGGGCTTGTGCCGTGGCGAGGTCTGCGTGCCCGCGCCGGGTGCACTCGGCGCCGACGGATCTCTCGACGTCGCCATCGCCGCGGACCGCCTCGGCATGCCGGTCGTCCACGATGCCGAACACGGTCTGTGGGCGTTGGGCAGCGCCACCCTCGGCGGCCGCACCCTCAGCACCGCGGTGGCCGCCGATCCCGAACTCCGCACGTTCGACAACCGGCCGTTCCGTTTGTCGTCGTTGCGGGGCAAGAAGGTCATCCTTCTCGCCTGGTCCAGTTATTGAGGCTGTCGATCCAGCCTGCCCGGGTGGCAGGCGCTTCACACCGAGATCGAAAAACACGGCGCCACCATCGTGACCGTCGCTCTCGACATCGACATCGAACTTGCCAAACCCTGGAACGACCTGGCCGGGCCGACGCATCCGAGCCTCATCGACACCACCCATGCCACCAATCCGGCTTTCGGATTCACGAACATTCCGATGGCAGTCTGGATCGACGAGAACGGCGTGCTCGTTCGTCCCGCCGAGGCGGCTTCCATCGAACGCAGTCCCTTGCGCGACATGGAGATTCCCGAGGGATTACCCGAACAACTCGGCAAGGTGATGCGCGCCGTCAAGGCCATCCCCGATGATGCCGAGGCGTACCGTGCCGCCATCCTCGATTGGGTGCAAAACGGGGCGTCGTCACGATTCGCGATGTCGCCCGACGAGGTCATCGAGCACAGTCGTCCGCATTCCGACGCCGAGGCTCGCGCCCGTGCCTGCTTCGAATTGGGCGAACACCTTCGACGCAACGGAAATCCCGACGCCGCGGTGACGTGGTGGAAAGAGGCCCACCGGCTCGATCCTCAAAACCTGGTGTACAAACGACAGGCCTGGACTCTCGTCACCACGCCCGCCGGTGCGACCGAGTACGACCTCATGCAGGGCCCGAACGAGGTCTACGACAGCAATCTCGTGGACGAGGTGTCCGGCGAGGGCGGATTCGCGCAATTCATCGTCCGACCCGCTCTGTGAGAACGTCGAAATCGGTTTGCTCGAAGCGATTCGGGCGCTTCGATTCCGGCGATAACGTACGAG
>SYCH01000100.1 GCA_005787025.1 Actinomycetota bacterium
AGCCATCTTCTGGCTCACGCGACCGGCGACGATCATGATGTCGGCCTGACGCGGCGAAGCGCGGAACACTTCCATGCCGAATCGAGCGATGTCGTAATGCGGGCCACCGGTGCCCATCATCTCGATGGCGCAGCACGCCAATCCGAACGTGGCTCCCCAACTCGAGCGGCTGCGCGCCCACTTGACGAGGTCCTCGATCTTCCCGGTGACGATGTTGTGGTCAAGACCACCGAGTCCATCGTCGAGCACGTTACGAACCAGACTCATGTCGAACCTCCGCCGCTCAGGCTGCCCGGTCGTCGTCGATGCGGCCCTCGAGGCCGACGCGACGAATGGTCGAAGACGACGTACGCGTGTCGGAGACCCCGTCGACCAGACGACGAGCCTTGACCACCGGACCCCAGTCGAGCGCGCCACGAGCCACCACGTAGACGAACGCGAGGAAGAAAACCGCGCTGAACGCCACCATCTCCCAGAAGGCGAAGGCACCGAGTTCGGCTCGGTTGACGGCGTACGGATAGATGAAGATGATTTCGATGTCGAACATGATGAACAACATCGCGACGATGTAGAAGCTCACCGGAAAACGCTCCGGCGGCTCGCGGCTCGGCACGATGCCGCACTCGTACGGGGCCTCCTTGGCCACCGACGGACGACGAGGGGCCAGCAATCTGGAGGCGACGAAGCTCAGTGCCCCGAACAGGATGCCCAACACCATCAGGGCGATCACCGGGAGGTACTGACCCATCGGTCAGACCTTTACGGGGATGGCCAGGCCGCGATTCACGGCAACGAAGCGATCACGGCGGTGCAACATCCAACAACAGAGGAGGAAGATGATCGTGGAGCCGAAGGTGATGAAGGCCGCCGGCTGACGCTTGGTGCCGAGGTCACGGATCATGACGACGTACTGGCGTGGTTGCGATTCGTCGATCACCGATCGCGCGGGAGCACGACCCGGTTCGGTGCGTTGTGGGATGAGGGGTGCGATCTCCACGACGGCGTACGACGGCTTGTGGAAAAAGGCGAAGAAGTCGAACCCGTCGCCGATCTTCGGATAACGCTCACCCCCACGCACGAACACCCGCGTCGCTTCGTATTCTCCGGCCTCGTACATCTCGGCCTCGTTCTGAATGATCTCATCGGCCGACGCACTGGCCTGCCCCCGTCCACGGTCGTCGGCGGGCAACAACTTCCAGCCCTCGGCCTCCATGGCCGCTCCCGACGCATCGGCGATCTCGGTGAACGAGGCGTCCTCGTCGACCTCGATGGACGAGACCACGACTTCGGCGTCGAGCAAGTACTGACCCTCACGGACGATCGAGAACGGTTCGGCCGGCTTCCACGACGGTGAGTTGCCGACCAAGCCGATTCCGTACACCATCCAGATGATTCCCATCAGCATCATCCAGCCGGCCAACCCGGCGATCGACACCAAGAAGCCCAAGCGCGCACCGATGTTGGTGCCCAACACGAGGTAGACGCTGCCACACAGCGCAACGGTTCCGATGATGACGGTGAGGAGACCCCGAATCTCGGGCTCCCAGCCAATGGCAAGAAGTGCGCTCATAGTTCGTTCCGGACGTAGTTCACGATCTCTTGGATCTGCTCATCCGTGAGGAGTCCTCCGAAGCCGGGCATACGACCACTGCCCTGGCCCTGCACGCCGTACTTCACGCCGTACTTGGAGCCCGACTTGATGAAGTCGATCATCTCCTGCTCGGTCGCGAAATGACTGTTGGTCGCGCCACCGGTGAGGTTCCAGCCGAAGGCACCCGCTCCCGTGTTACCGGGCTCGCCCCAACTCCAGCCCGGAGTGTGGCAGCGCGCGCAGCTGTAGGCGCCGGCGCCGAGTTCCAGATTGAAGAGTGCTTCACCGATCGAATCGAATGTTCCGTCCTCCACCGCTTTCTCGGCGGCGGCCTGGATCTTGTCCTGCTCGGACACCGGCAGGTGTCCCCCTTCGCAATTCAAGGGATCGGCGTCCTGCACGATGCAGTCCTCGCGCGGGATCTGAATGCTGTGCAGGTACGCGATGAGGGTCTCGATCTGTTGCGAGTTCATCGGTCCACCGCCCTTGATCCCCCATGGGGACATGGGGGAGAACGGTCGACCGTATTCGAGAATGAACTGCACCTCGCTGTCATCGAATCGGTAGAAAACCGTGTTCAAGGCCGGAGCCTTCCACGTCACCGACTTCACTTCACCGGTCTTGGAATCGGTGACGGTCCACGGGGCCGCACCGCCGGTGGCGTTCATTCCGCCGTGGCATCCGGCGCAATTGAAGCCTCCCTCGGCCGTGGACGCGAACAAGTTCGAGCCCCACGTCACGAAGCGACCGGCCTGACCGTTGATGGCACCCTGCTGGCGGCTGGGCTCGTACACCCAATAGGCCGGGAGACCGATGGTGATGGTGGCGAGCAACAGCACACCGTAGAACTGCACGCGCTCGAGGCGCTTGCCCTCGAGTTCTTCGTCCTCGAAGTACTTCTTGCGGTTGGCGGCCAGTTCTATCTCGGAACCGATTTCGGCTCGACCCGCGCTGCGGTTCATGAACGCGTAGACGACCCAGCCCGCGACGAAGATCAAGGAGAGAACGACGGCGATGGTGGTGGTGGCGAGGGCGATCATGATCAGTGGCCTCCCCCACCCGTGATGCAGTGCGGCCCTTCGGCCTCTTGACCGGTTGTGTTTATGCCAATGGCCGGACCGTTGAAGACCGCACCGGTGTCGACGACCACGTTGCCGTTGCTGACCGACACACCGAATCGATCCATTCCGCGCGGAGCGGGACCGGCCTTCTTCTCACCGACACGGTTGTATTGCGAACCGTGACAGGGGCATTCGAACCACTGCGAGCTCTTGCACTCGGGCACGCGGCAACCGAGGTGCGGACACTTCTGGTACAGCGCGACGAGACCCGCTTCCATGCCGGCCAAAACCGACGGCTGATTCGAGTAGGCCTTGCGGGCTTTGGGAAGAGCGTCGGTTGGATAGGACGTGAGCCACGTGCGCGCCTCGGGCTTGTACACGAAACCCTTCTCGCTACGGATCTGAACGAGGAGATCGTCGAGTCGACCCACGGTCACCTTCGAACCGAAACCACCACCGGCTCGCGGCCACAGGAACGCCACGATCGCGACACCGAACGCCCCGAGGCTCGCCGTCATCATGGAGACGGTGGCACGGTTGAAGAACTGACGACGCGAGACTCCGAGGGTTTCCTCGTCGGGGGCCTGCCACGCCACGGGCGCGACCTCACTGGCCTTCTCGAGAGCCGTCGAACGCGCGGTCGTCACGGCACTTTCGTACGCGGCACCACTGGGGCCGGCACCGGACTCGGCCTTGATCGCCTTGTCACGCTTGACCGTCTCGCGCGACAACGCGCCCGCACCACGCACGTCGGAGCGACGCGCCGAAGTGACGAGCACGACGGCGGCGGCCACGACCAGAACGGCCACGGCGATGATGATGGTTGTTACTGGTGTCATGTGTGGTGATTCCTCACAACTCGAAGAACAGGCCGTCACGCCACGGGAAGACAAAGTTGAATCCGGGACCGCGGAAGAACGAGCCGATCATCACGAGCACCGCCCAGAACATCAGGTGCACGGTCATGATCGAGGTCGCGAACTTGCGATCCTCGGGCTTGTTCGACGGGTTCTTGTCCATGTACGGCGCCAGGATCAGCGCGAACAGGGCGATGCCCGGAATGGTCACACCGGCCACCATCGGGTGGAACATGGTGAGCAATTCCTGCAGCCCGAGGAAGTACCACGGGGCCTTCGACGGGTTGGGCGTCTGGTTCGGGTTGGCCAACTGCAAGAGCGGCGCGTTCACGAAGATCGAGAAGAAGAACAAGAACGCGGTGCACGCCAAGGCCGCGACGAACTCCACGGCCAAGAGGTGCGGCCACGTGTGAACCTTGTCGACCGGCGTGGCCTTCACGTCCTGGATCGAGCCGGACTTGACCACGGTCAACAAACGCTGCGTGTGCCCACCGGGTCCGGCGCCGACCGGCACTCCGCCCGAAGCGGGTGCGGCGGCCACGACGGCCGCCACCTTGTCGGCCACCGCCACGGCACCGCCGTCGTCGGTCTTGGACCGAGCGGACTTGCTGCGCTCGAGCAAGTGAGCCGGGATGCGCGGATCGGAGGCGGGGGCGTCGCCCCCCGCGGGCGCGGCGTCACCCGACGAGGCGGCGGCCTTGTCGCGCGCGGCTTGGGCCCGCTTGAGGAGGTGTTCGGGGATCTCGGTCATGAGTGTCTGTTTCCTTCCCGATCAGAGCGGCCCGGAGATGCCGCCGTCCTTACGGACGCGCCAGAAGTGAATGGCCATGAAGATCACGATGACGAACGGGAGCATGAGCACGTGCAACACGTACCAACGCAAGAGGGTTTCCGAACCGATCTCGACACCGCCGAGCAAGACGAATCTCACCTGCGAACCGAACACCGGGGTGTAGCCCATCATGTTCGTGCCCACGGCCACGGCCCACATCGCCAACTGGTCCCACGGCAACAAGTATCCGGTGAACGACAGGAGCAACGTGAGCGTGAGCAACACGACACCGATGACCCAGTTGAACTCACGCGGCGGCTTGTAGGCACCGTGATAGAAGACGCGCGCCATGTGCAAGAACACGGTCAACACCATGAGGTGCGCTCCCCATCTGTGCATGTTTCGAATCAGCAAGCCGAAGGCCACCGAGGTCTGAAGGCTGCTGATGTCGTTCCAAGCGGCCGTGGCCTCCGGACGGTAGAAGAACATCAGGAAGATGCCGGTGACGGTGAGAAGGATGAAGAGGAAGAAACTGAGTCCGCCGAGGCACAGCGTGTAACTGACCTTCACCGCGTGTCGCTTCACCTTCACCGGGTGCAAGTGGTAGAGCACCGAGTTCATGATGACGTACGAGCGGTTACGCGGGCTGTCGGTGTAGCCCTTGCGGAAGATCGATCCCGGACGGAAGATCGAGTTCCAAGCTTGGCTGCCTTGAACGGACTCCACGGTCTTGTTGAGTCGTTCCTTCGCAGTGGGTCGGGGGTCGTCGATGACTTTTGCCATGAGTGTGTCTCCTAGAACCGCATTCCGTAGGCGTAGCCGTGATTACTGGTACGAGTGTGAGTGTCGCCGGTGGCCAACGCGGCCCCGGCCTTGCCGAGAATGATGACCCCGGTAGGGCATCGATCGACGCAGAGGGCGCAACGCGTGCACACGTCGTCGTCGATGATGAAGAGAACGTTGTCGTTGGGGTCGATACCAGGACGTTCGGTGCCGGTCGCCTCGGCGACGGCGTCCGGGGTGACCATGTGGATGCACTTCCACGGGCAAATGTCGACGCAGCCCTCGCACATGATGCACTCGGTTTGGTCGATGTGAATGAACTGCTTCGGCTTGACGGCCTTGGTCAGGTAATCCGCATCCACCTCGACCAGTTGGTACTGGTCCGAGTACGGCATCATCGGGGGATTGGCGTCGGTGCGTGCCATGGGCTCAGGCCTTCTTCACCAGTGGGCGACCGTAGGTGGACTGCTCGAGCTCGGTGGACTTCGTCTGACCGCGCTTCTGCCACCACGACCACATGTAAATCTGCAGACCCAGGAAGAAGCCGTAAATACCGGTGACGATGATGTCGCCCACCTGCAAGTAGTTGATGTCGAACGGGAAACTGCCACCCTTGGCCTGCGACTTCAGGATGCCCCCCGGGCCGTAGAGCATCTTGTCGGACTGCCAGCCAAGCTCGTTCTGCACGTGCACCAGCCACTGGTGCGGAACGACGCCGTACGCGAGGAACATCACGAAGAACGCGTAGGTGGCGCCGAACATCGCCTCACCCCACGACACCGGAGTTCCGATCGGACGTCGCTTGCCGTACGCGAAGATCAGACCCGTCAGAATGAGGGTCGCCGCGAGCGAGAACAAGAACGCCTGATTCATCCCCGGCCATTTCAGAATGTCAATCGCCAGCATTTAGCCGGTCATCCCTTCTGTTCCCACGAGTGTGCGTGGTGGTCATCGCGTGTCGTTTAACGGAATTGTCGGGTGTCGGTGACGCGAATACCTGCGCATACGAGTCACTGAACCTTTCACAACTGTAGTCGTCGAAGGTCTCCAACGACCCAACTCACGACGAACCGGAACACGGTTGACCGTCACACGACGGAGACGATCGGCCGAACCGTTCACGAAGGGGGTGGGTCGTGCGATCACCACGACGTTTTTTGTCTATCACGCCTCCCCTCCGACACAGTCGGGTTGTGCGCAAGTGCAAGGTACCGACTTCGGAAATCCCCGCGGGGAATTCCCCTCTCGGCCTCGTCGCCCTCTAGAGTTTTCAGTGGACTGTCGATCGCTCGCGCTCGGCGATTCCGTATCGTTTCTGCAACCCCCGACCGACCCATCTCCGAAAGGACTGGTCCGTGACCGAGATTCCCGAGCACCTCCTAAAGCGCTCTCGCGACCGCAAGGCCGGCGGCGCGTCGTCCGAGGCCAGTGCCGCTCCTGTTCCGGCCACCACCGAGTCGGCCGCCCCGGTCACCCGAGCAGCCGCCGAAAACCCTGCTCAGAAGCCTGTTTCCAAGCCCGACGCACCTCATGTCGCCGCGGCCAAGTCGCGCCAGCGAATCCCGTATTGGGCCATGGCCACCTTGTCGCTGATGCCGATCTTCTTGTTCATGTACGTGCGCGGCCTGCAGCCCCAAAAAGCCGAGGCCTCAGGCCCCATCGCCATCGGCATCGAGCAATATGGCGCCTGCGCGAGCTGTCACGGTGGTGACGGTGGTGGCGGAGCGGGTCGGGTGCTGAACAACGGCGAGTCCCAGAAGAGCTTCCCCCACATCGAGGACATGCTGAATTGGGTCTACAACGGTACCGAGGCCTACGAAGCCGCCGGGGTCGCGTCCTACGGCGACCCGAACCGCGAAGGTGGAGCCCACTACCCCCGGTCCTATAACGGCAGCGCCATGCCGGCCCAAGGCTCCATGGCCGGTGGCGGCCTGACGGAGTACGAGATTTTGGGACTGATATGCCACATTCGTTATGACATTTCTGGTGCTGATGAAACCGGAGAGTGGGCTGAAGAGTACGAAAAGTGGTGCTCGGCCGAGAGCGAGATTTTCCGAGGCCTCCAGGACGGTTCCCTGAGCTTCGACACCCTGCCTGGCGTCGGCATCGCCCCGCGCTTGGGTACCTCGGCCGACCAAGAGATCGCTACCGGCTGACGTCCCGAGTGCGGGCGTGATCACCGGAGCGGGGCAACACTGACGTCATGAGTACCCCGCGCGACCCCTCTCACCACGACGTTCTCGTCATCGGTGCCGGACCCGCCGGAGCCGCCGCGGGATACTGGCTCGCTCGCCACGGCCTCGACGTGGTGATGGTCGACAAGAAGACCTTCCCCCGGGAGAAGACCTGTGGTGACGGACTGACCCCCCGCGCGGTGAAGCAGATCGAGGACATGGGTCTCAGTGACCAGTTGTCGCGCTTCCATCGCTACGAGGGATTGCGCGCCACTGCACACGGCAAGGCGCTCGAGCTTCAGTGGCCCGCGCACCCGATGTACCCGCAGCACGGCTACGTCGTTCGTCGTCGCGAACTGGACACCATGGTCGCGCGCAACGCGGTCGCAGCTGGAGCGACGTTGCTGGAGGGGTGCGAGGCCCTGGCCCCGGTGCTCGATCGTGGATTCGTCCGTGGTGCCACGGTGCAAACGAACGAATCGGACTCCCCTTGCGACATCACCGCGAAGTACGTGATCGTGGCCGACGGCGCGAACAGTCGGTTCGGTCGGGCCTTGGGAACGTTCCGAACCAAGGAGTGGCCCTACGGAACCGCCATCCGCACGTACTGGGAGTCGCCGCGTCATGCCGAGCCCTGGATCGAGTCGGCACTCGACGTCACGGACCGCAACGGCAATCCGTTGCCGGGTTACGGATGGATCTTCCCCGTGGGCGACGGCACCGTGAACATCGGTGTCGGCTTGCTGTCGACATTCCGTGATTTCAAGAGCGTGAACACCACGCACTTGCTCGATGCGTACGCGCACACGGTCGCCGACCGTTGGGAGATCGATCCCGGCAACCCGACCGACAAGGCGACGTCGGGTCGCATCCCCATGGGAGGTTCGGTCGGGCCGAAGTCCGGACCCACGTACTTGGTCGTCGGCGACGCCGCCGGCAGCGTGAACCCGTTCAACGGTGAGGGAATCGACTACGCGTACGAGACCGCGCGCATCGCTGCCGGCGTGCTGGCCGACGCGATCATGAACAACGACCCCGCCGCTCTGCAGAGGTATCAATCGTTGCTCGACGACGAGTACGGCCAGTACTTCAAGGTCGCACGTCTTTTCGCCCGAATCATCGGGCGCCCGGTGATCATGCGCGAGTTGAGTCGCGTGGGTATCCAGAGCCGCACGCTCATGGAGTGGGTCTTGCGCATCATGGCGAACTTGTTGCGCCCCGACGAGATCGGTCCCGCCGAGGCCGCCTACAAAGCGGCCGCGGCCATCGTTCGTCTCGCACCCAACGCCTGAGTCGCCCGCGAGGTCAGGCGTCGCACACGACGGCGGACACCTGTGCGCGATCGAGATCGACAACGGTGCGATGCGACCCGGCGAAACGTTGCACGAACGAGTTCAAACTGGGGGTTTCCTCGTCGCAACGACGCTTCACTTTGTCGAGCAACGGCACTTCCCAACCGTTCACCAGTCGGGCGTAGGTGACCCCGTCGAGCAATTCGTCGATCGCGGGCAACTCGAGTTCGCGATCGTCACCCTCGGGTGCGGGAACCAATGCGAACCACACGATTCCGTCACCGAGCGTGTCGGCCAGCATCACGCAGGCGTTCAGGGCTTCGGGGAACAGACAGGTCGAGACACCGAGGGTTCCATCGGCGATGGCCAGGACCCGACCGTCGCTCAGTACGGCGGTGGCGTTGCCCAACGCGCGACCATTCGCCACCGACCACACCGAGTCGGATCGAATGGTGCTGGTTCTCGCGATCAGGTCGATCCGCCGCACTCCGAGGCTCTCGATGGCCTCGCTCGGCCCCGAACGACCGACGGCGAGATACACGGTGAGCACCAGTACGAACAACGCGAACAACGCGGCCCAATATCGAAGGGTCAGGAACTGGCGCACCAGGCGAGCGTACGAGGTCGCAAGGTCAGTCGGGTGTCGCGATCGATCGGGCGGCGGCTACGAACCGATCGGCCAGATCGTCCATCACGGCGTCGTCGTGACCGAGGCCCACGAAGAGTGCTTCGTACGCACCGGGAGCCAACGCGACGCCGTTGGCGAGCAGTGCGTGGAACAGTCGAGCGTACGACGGCTCGTCGGTGGTCTTGGCTTCGTCGAAGTTCGACGGCGATCGACCCGACAGTTTCTCGCCGAGATGCACGCCAACGAGCGTTCCCACCCGCGTGATGGTGATGCCATCACCCATGGCGTCACCGATGATGCGTTCCAAGCGGGCCGCCCGTCGCTCGATCTCGACGTAGGCATCGCGGGTCAGTTGTGACAGCGCCGCCAAACCGGCGGCCGTGGCCATCGGATTTCCCGCCAGCGTTCCGGCGTGGAACACCTTGCCGATCGGCGACAACGTCTCCATCACGTCGCGTCGACCGCCAACCGCACCGATGGGGAGACCGCCGCCGATCACCTTGCCGAAACACGTGAGATCGGGCCGCACCCCGAACCGCTCTTGAGCGCCACCCAGACCGAGACGGAATCCGGTGATCACTTCGTCGAACACCAACAGCGCGCCGACTCGATCGCAGGCGGTGCGCAGGCCCTCGAGAAAGCCGGGCGCGGGTGCCACGACCCCCATGTTCGCCGCCACCGGTTCCACGATCACCGCAGCGATCGTGTCATCGATGTCGGGCACCACGTTGTACGGGGCCACGATGGTGTTTGCCACCGCCTCCTCCGGAACACCGGCGGTACCGGGCAGACCCAGGGTCGCCACTCCACTTCCACCGGCCGCCAGCAGTGCATCGGTCGCTCCATGGAAGTTGCCGTCGAAAATGATGATCTTCTTTCGCCCCGTCAGACCGCGCGCGAGGCGCACGACAGTGGACGTCGCTTCGGTGCCCGAGTTCATGAGACGGACCCGCTCGCACGAGGGCACACGCTCACTGATGGCCTCGGCCAGTTTCATCTCGCGCGGAGTCGGTGCGCCGAACGATGTGCCGTCGACGGCGGCCGCGGTCAAGGCCCGCGTGATGGCCGGGTGCGCGTGTCCGAGAATGACCGCGCCGTAACTCTGCACGAGATCGATGTAGCGGCGACCCTCGACGTCGTACACGTGGGCCCCCTGGCCCCGCGCCACCACGTACGGTCGCCCACCCACGGCCTTGAACGCACGTATGGAGGAGTTCACCCCGCCGGGGATGGCGCGGGTCGTGCGTTCGAAGAGGGTGTCGTTGGACGGGACTCCCTTGCCGGTGCACACGATGGCATCGCAGCCCGCGACCTCGCAGGCGATCGGATCACAGAAAGGAATGGCGGACTCGGGCACGGCGATTCCTCCGGCTCAGCGCCGCGCGCTCTCGGCGAACCAGCGGGCCAGATAGGTGAGGATGATGTCGGCTCCCGCCCGCTTGATGGCGGTCAACTGCTCGATGGCCACCGCGTCGTGGTCGATCCAGCCGTTCGCCGCCGCCGCTTTGATCATCGCGTATTCCCCGCTCACGTGATACGCGGCCACGGGAACATCGACGACGGAACGCACCGCCGAGATGACGTCGAGATACGCCAACGCGGGCTTCACCATCACCATGTCGGCGCCTTGTTCGATGTCAGCCGCCACTTCGACGAGCGCCTCACGCGAGTTGCGCCAATCCTGTTGGTATCCCTTGCGATCGCCCCCACCGATGATCTGCACGTCCACGGCGTCACGGAACGGTCCGTAGAGACCCGACGCGTACTTCGCGGAGTACGCCAGAATCGCCGTGTTCGTGTGTCCCGCACCGTCGAGCGCGGCTCGAATGACTCCCACCTGGCCGTCCATCATTCCGCTGGGGGCACACACGTGAGCACCAGCGGTGGCTTGGGCCACCGCGGCCTTGGCATAGACCTCGAGTGTGCGATCGTTGTCGACCGAGCCGCGCCCATCGAGAATGCCGCAGTGCCCGTGGCTGGTGTACTCGTCGACGCAGAGATCGGCCATCAGCACCATGCGGTCGCCGAGATCGTCGCGCAGATCGCGCAACGCGACCTGGACGATGCCGTTCGCATCGAACGCTCCGGATCCGATCTCGTCCTTTTTGGACGGAACTCCGAACAGGATGACCGACTTGATGCCGAGGTCGGCCAAGTCGAGCACCTCGCGACGAAGGCTCGCGCGAGTGTGTTGAACGACGCCGGGGAGCGAGGCGATGGGAAGAGGCTCGTCGATGCCCTCGCGCACGAACAACGGGGCGACCAGATCATCGACGCTCAGACGCGTTTGCGCGACGAGATCGCGCATGGCTTGGGTGGTACGCAGCCGGCGAGGACGCGACGCAGGGAATCGAGCCGTCATGCCGTCAGCCTACGGGTCCCCGCACGAAGCACTCCGTGACGAGGAGCTCGCGAGTCAACCCAGGGCCCGCACGATGCCGGCGAGCGTTTGTTCGGCCGCCACCACGAACGAGTCGATGCCGACGCGGCGAAGCGCATCGGCGGTCTGGGGCCCCATCGCCACCACGCGAGGAGGCACGACGGTGCCGAACACGGCCGCCCAAGCCTCGACGGAGGACGCCGCGGTGAAGGTGATGGCATCACATTCGCCCACCGATCGCGCGTCGACCCCCTCGGGGGCCACGGCCACCGTCCGATACGAGTGCACCCGATCGATGACCCATCCCTTTTCTCGCGCGGAGTCCTCGAACGCCGTACCAGCCGACTCGGCCACGGCCACGAGCACGCGTCCATTCCCTCCGGGGAACACCGCACCGAGCGAGGAACCCGTCTGCACGTCGGGCACCAGATCCGCACCGCCCAACGTGGCCGCGGTGCTCACTCCGACGGCGGCGCGTTTCACGGTGCGCACGTCGAGGCCGAGTCGTTCCACGGTGTCCACCACCCGTCGCGCGCCCTCGGGGGACGTGACCACGAGCCAGTCGTAGTCGCTCAATCGCCTCATCGCTTCGACGAAGGCCTCGCCACCGTCACTCGCATCGCGCGTTGCCGTCACGGGTACCTCGACCACCTCGAAGCCGGAATCACGCAACAAGGAACTCAAGCCTCCGGCTCTCTCCGCCGCGCGCGTGACGATCACCCTCGGGCGCCGCGTGTCCGACGAACCGTCACCCATGCGGTCAGCCTCCGACCGCGGCCCTCGCCCGACGCGCGAGTTCGCGCGCCCGCCCGATGAGCTCAGCATGATCGCCACTCGATGTCGCCATCGCGTCGACGTGATGACGCACCCCATCGTCGGAGGCCAGATACACCCTCATCGATTCTCCGTCGTCGAACGCACCCACGGGAAGCGAACAGCCGGAGCCGAGTTCGGCGAGGAACGCTCGCTCTCTTTCGACCGAGGTGCGCGACACCATGTGATCGATGACCGCCAACAACCCATTGGTTCGATCATCGTCGACTCGACACTCCACGGCCACACATCCCTGACCCACGGCGGGAATCATGGTGTCGACGCTCAGATACTGCGCGATGCGATCGGTCCAACCCAGGATCTCGAGTGCGGCCGCCGCCATGACGATCGCTCCCGACGTCGGGATCTTCTCCAACCGCGTCGGGATGTTGCCCCGCAACTCCACGAAGGTCAGATCGGGACGCACACGGGACAGTTGCGCTCGGCGACGAACAGAGCCCGTCGCCACGGTGGCGCCACGGTCGAGTTCGCCGAGTGGACGCCCGACCAACACGTCGCGCGGGTCGCGACGTTCACCGAAGGCGGCGATGCGTAATCCATCGGCGGGAGTCGACGGCAGATCTTTCGCGCTGTGCACCGCCACGTCGGCGCGACCGTCGAGCACGGCGGATTGCACCTCCTTCACGAACACTCCCTGTCCACCGATGGTGTGCAACGGGACATCCGGACGACGGTCGCCCATCGTGTCGACGAACACCAACTCCACGTCGAGGCCGGGGTGCGCGACCCGAAGTGACGTGGCGACATGTTCCGCCTGGGTGCGAGCTTGAAGCGAGCCGCGGGTCGCGATGCGCAGCACGGTCACGATGATCAGCGCAGATCGAAGAGGTCGCGCACGGCCGCGGCGTTGCGCTCACCACGTGGGGTCCCGGCATCGTCCTTGAGCCGCACCGACATGTCGTGCAGCAGCTTGGCGACGATTCCCTTGGTGAGAGCCTCCACCGTTTCGCGCTGATCGTCGTCGAGAGAATTCAGCCGACGCTTCATGCGTTCGATCTCGTTGGAGCGCACGGCCTCGGCGGCCGCGTGCAACTGCGCCACCAACGGTGCCGCCTGTCTCGCGGTGGTCTCCACGGCGAACCGTTCCACTTCTTCGATCACGATGGACCGAACGGCATCGGCCTCGGCCGCGCGCTGGGCCTGACCGCGCGCCGCCCAATCACGCAGGTCGTCGAGGTTCAACAGAGTGACTCCGTCGATGTCGCCCACCGAACGCTCGACGTCGCGGGGCACGGCGATGTCGACCAGGAAGAGCGGACGATCTCCCCGACGCATCATCGCGGTGGCGACCATCTCGTGTTCGATGACCGTCCCACCGGCACCCGTGCAGGTAACCACCACGTCGGCGTCGACCAAGGTCTCGGCCAATCGATAGAACTCGGTGACGGAACCGGCCACGCGATCCGCCAGATCTTGGGCGCGACCGATGGTGCGGTTCGCCACCAACACCCGCCCCACGCCCGCAGCGGCGAGCGCCACGGTGACCCCTTCACCCATGTCGCCGGCCCCGACGACGAGAACCGTGAGACCCTCGACCGAACCCAAGCTGTCACGCGCCATGTCGACGGCGGCGTGACTGACGCTGGCCGTGTGTCGACCGATCGACGTCTCCGAACGAGCGCGCTTGCCGACTTCGAGTGCGTGCCGGAACAACAGATTCAGCGTCGACAGCGAACCGCCCTCGCGCTGCGACCGATCCCAGGCGTCGCGAACCTGTCCGAGGATTTCGCTCTCGCCGAGCACCGCGGAGTCCAGTCCGGCGGCCACCTCGAACAGATGCGCCACGGCGGCCTCGTCGTGCTGGCTGTACAGATGGGGTGCCAACTCGTCGGCCGAGAATCCACCGAGATCACAAAAGAAGTCGCGCAGGTCGGCGTAGGCCCCATGGAACTTCTCGGCCACCGCGTACACCTCGGTGCGATTGCACGTGGACAGCACCACCGCCTCGCGGATGTTCGGTCGCGACATCAAACCGTGGATCGTCTTGGCGATGGCATCGTCGGCGATCGTGACCCGCTCGAGAAGGGCCAGGGGGCCGGTGCGGTGATTCACCCCGAAAACGACGATCGACACGACAGTTACCCTATTCCCTCGACCCGCGCCGGCGCCCTATGCGCTCGCGCTCTTGCCCGAGCCCGGAACGGCACGCAACGTGGTGGAACGGCTCTGCTCGTGATAGCTGAGGATCTGCAGTTCGAGGGCCAGGTCGACCTTGCGCACATTGATGCCCCACGGCACCGCGATCACGGCCGGGGCGAAGTTCAAGATGCTGGTCACCCCGGCCTTCACCAGACGATCAGCCGCGTCCTGGGCACCGGTGGCGGGTACCGCGACCACCCCGATCGCGACCGATCGGGAGGCGACGATCTGGGGCAACTCGTCGATGTGTCGGACGCGAACGCCTCCGATGACCGACCCGATCTTGCTCGGGTCCACGTCGACCACCCCGGCCACCGGGAAACCTTTTTGGCCGAAGCCCCCGTAACCCGACAACGCCTGACCCAAATTGCCGGCACCGACGATCACCACGGGCCAGTCGTGATTCAGACCCAATTCCCGCTCGATCTGGTAGACGAGATAGCGAACCTCGTAACCGACGCCGCGCACGCCGTAGGTGCCCAAGTAGCTCAAATCCTTGCGGACCTTGGCGGCGTTCACTCCTCCCAACACGGCCAGTTGTTCGCTCGAGACATGGTGCGTCTCGGCGTCGGCCAACTCGTTCAAGAGTCGCAGGTACACGGGGAGTCGCGAGACGGTGGCCTCGGGGATTCGGCGTCGGGGGCGATCAGCCATCACCAAAACGCTAGGTCCTCGTGATCGTGTTCACGAAGTCACGCCCGGGTCTCTCGACCACCGACGAACGGTCTTTCGTCACCGACGCTGGCGCTCCGCTGTCGGCTCGGTCAGGTCCTAGCCTGCCTCGCGTGACGTTGAACGCCGCATTGGCCGCCGCCGCGACTTTGGTCGCCCTGGCCTTCGCGATCTCCACATTGGATCGTTGGTTGCGTCGTCGTCGACCGCACGACGGTGCGTGGGTGGTGTCGTTGGGGTTGTTCGCTCTCGGTTCGATGGCGCTCTGGTGGGCCGAGGCTCGCGGGTGGAGCCTCGCTTCGTTTCGCGTCTTCTTTCTCGCCGGTGCCGTCCTGAACGTCCCGTGGCTGGCCCTGGGAACGATCTACCTGCTCTTCGGCCGACGCGTGGGCGACACCACCCGACTGTGCTTGATCGGCTTGTCCGGCGCCGCCACCGGTGTGGTGCTGGTCGCTCCCGCCGACGAGATCGTCGGCGACGGACTCCCCCGCGGGAGTGACTTGTTCGGAGCAGCCCCGCGCGTGTTCGCCGCGGTCGGCTCCGGCGTGGCCGCGGTCGTCATCATCGTGGGGGCGGTGTGGTCGATCGTGCGCGTCATGCGCGGACGAGTACCCGCCACGGCGGGTGCTTCGCGTCAGATTTCCAATCCCCGACGCACGGCACTGGCGAACCTTCTCATCGCTTCGGGAACGCTCGTTCTGTCGGGCAGTGGCACGCTCGCGGGTCGCCTCGGCGAGGGTCGCGCCTTCGCCGTCACCTTGTTGGTGGGCATCGTGATCCTGTTCGCCGGCTTCCTCACCGCATCGGCAAGGCCGGTCGGGTCACAGCGCGCGTCGGAGAAGCTTGCCGAAGCGATTGTGCGGTAGCTCGTTCACCACCAACACCTTCGACGGACACTTGTATCGCGCGATGTGATCGTGACAGTGATCGATCAAGGTGTCCTCGTCGGCCTCCGCCCCGGGTTTCAACACCACGAAGGCTCGCACCGCTTCGCCCGTGTGCGGATGCGACACTCCCACCACCCCGGCCTCGAACACCGCCGGATGACGCATCAGCACCTCTTCGACCTCGGCGGGGAACACGTTGAAGCCCGACACGATGATGAGATCCTTCGCACGGTCGACGAGATACAGGTAGCCGTCATCGTCGACCAAGCCGATGTCCCCGGTGTGCAACCACCCGTCCCGGTCGAGCACGCGAGCGGTGGCCTCGGGGTCGTTCCAATATCCCGCGAACACGTTGGGGCCCTTCACCCACACTTCCCCGGAATCACCGACGGGCACGTCGTTGCCGCTCTCGTCGACGATGCGCACGTCGACACCCTCGACGGCTCGACCGACAGAACCCGGACGATTTTGAACACCGACGGAACTGGTCACCACCGGCGCGGCCTCGGTGAGTCCGTATCCCTCGCGGAGATCCACCCCGAATTTGGTCCGCAGACGTTCGGTGGCCTCGACGGGCATGCGCGCCGCACCGGTGAGAGCCAATCGAACCGTCGAGAAGGCCGACGTGTCGACGCCGTCCATCAATGACATCGCGACCCAGATGGGCGGAGCCCCGGGCACGATCGTGACCTTGCGGTCGACAAAAGTCTCCAGGGCGGTCGCGGGATCGAATCGCTGAACGAGAACGACGCACGCCCCGGCCATCAACGACATGCCGAGGACGACGTTCAACCCGAAGATGTGATGCATCGGCAAGACACCGAACACCACGTCGCCGTCCTTGATGTGATCACTGGTGGAGAAGTTCTGGCAGATGTTCTCGAGCAGATTGAGATGCGTGAGGATCGCCGCCTTGGGCGAACCCGCCGTCCCACTGGTGAAGATGAGAACCGCCGGGTCTTCGCCGTTCATGTCCACCCAATGCTTGGCGGGCCCGGCGAGCATCTCGTCGAAGGTACGAACACTCATCGATCCCTGCACCGCGCCGGCACTCGAGGCGTCGGTGACGACGAGGCCTGCCAGCGTCGCGAGACGACGTTGATCGACGCCGGAGAAGGACGGGACACCGGACGCCTCGACCAGGATCACCTTGGGATCCACGACGGCCAGTTCAGCCTCGAGTTCGGGCGTCGGGCTCAGCGGGTTCAACGGAACCGCGATCGCACCGGCACCCACCACCGCCAAGTAGGCCACCACGAACCAACGACCATTGCCGCACAAGAGGGCCACACGATCACCGCGCTCGACACCGAGTTCCGCGAGCGAACCGCGGAACGCGTCGATCTGATCGCGCAGATCACCGTAGGTGGTGGCCTGACCGCGACTGATGATCGCCGGACGAGTGGCGTCATGCTTGTCGACGATGGATGCCAGGTTCATGACGGGGTCCTCCTCATCGACCGAATCCTCACAGCTGGAGGAGTGAGATGATCCCCGCCACGAAAATCGCGCCCAGCAACAGGACCATGGTCAACGTGGTGGCGGGGCGCACGAGGTCACCATAGCCGTAATCGGCGTCCCGCTCGTCGGAGCACGGAACGATCAGCGTGTGGGCGTGATGGTCACCGACACCGACGTCGGTGCGGGCTCACCACCCGGGGCCAGGAACACCTGATCGCCTTCTCCGACGGCCAGTTCGGACGCGGCCGAGGCCCGACCAACGGCGATGCACAACAACCCCGAGGAGTCGACGACCAGACCCGCGGCCCCTTGACCGAGCGAGTCGAAGGCCGACACCACCTCGAAATTGCGAACGTCGGCGCCGATGGACGTGCGCACTCGCATGACCTCGTCACCGAACGCCGATCGCACGTCGTCCAACGACACGTTGAGTTGGCAATTGCCGAAACGATCGA
>SYCH01000101.1 GCA_005787025.1 Actinomycetota bacterium
GCGCGGGTTCAAGTCGGCGGCCATCAACTCCACCGCATGGTCGAGGGCGGCCTTGGCCGATCCGTACGACACGTATCCGCGTCCGACGATGTGGCCGATGGCGCTCGAGACCATCACCACCGATGCTCCGCCGGAACGATCACCGGCGGCGGCCAACAAGTGCGGCACGCATTCACGCACCAAGCGCAGACCGTTCACCACGTTGTTCTCGAACGAGTTGCGCAGATCCTTGTCGGAGGTGTTCATGAAGGGCTGGGGCATCGCTCCACCCACCACGCTGACCACGGTGTCGATGCGACCGAACTCGGCCACCGTGCGGGCGACCGCGGCCTTCACGGCGTCGGCGTCGTTGGCGTCGGTCGGGATGGCGATGGCGCGACGCCCCAATTCGCGCGCCCGGGCCGCGACGGCTTCGATCTGGTCGACGCTGCGCGCGGTGACGACGATGTCGGCTCCGGCCTCGGCCAAGGCCATGGCACTGGCGGCCCCGATGCCCCGGCCGGCTCCCGACAACAGGGCGACTTTTCCGGACATGTCGAAACGGGCGAGAACGCTCATGACTCTCCTTCGGTGTTCGGATCTCGAACGATCAATACAGCCAACGGCTGAGGGACTCGATGACACAGGCCGGCTTCGTGCCGCCCTCGATTTCGATGGTGATGACGATGGTGGTCTGCAACCCGCCGTTCACCTCGGAGATGGCGGTCAGTTCGGCGCCGGCGCGAATGCGTGCCCCCACCTTCACCGGACTCGGAAAACGAACCTTGTCGACGCCGTAGTTCACGCCGGCGGAGAAACCCCGCACCTCCACGATCTGGGGGAGGAACAGATTCGAGATCGACAACGTGAGGTAACCGTGGGCGATCGGTGCACCGAAAGGTCCTTTGGTCGCACGTTCGGGATCGACGTGGATCCATTGGTGATCGCCAGTGGCGTCGGCGAACAGGTTCACACGATCCTGATCGATCTCGATCCACTCGCTGTGTCCGAGGTGCCGACCCAGGTGTGTGCGCACGTCGTCGGGTCCGTCGAGAACGGTGGAGGCCATGATCTTCCTTTCGGGGTCAGGAACCGGCGAGGTCCGACAGAACGGAGTTCGCTTGCGTGATGATGCGATCGACCAATTCGGCGCACGAGGGCAGATCGTCGATGATGCCCACGACCTGACCACTGGCCATCACGCCGCTCTCGGTGCGACCGTCGACGAGCGACAGCTTCAGCAACATCGGCGTGTTGGCGGCCATCACCATCTGGGTCCACGAGAGATCCATCGATTTCTTCATGGCCAGGCCCTCGCGCATCATGTCGGACAACTTGGCTCCGGTCATCTTGCGGAAACGCAGAGCGTTGATGCCGGCGCGGGGGAGGGCCAGCAACTTGCCACTGCCCGATTCCAGTTGGTCCACCAGCTCGGTGCGCAACACGCGGTGCGGAACGCCGTCCACCTGAACCGAGACCACGGTGTCCAGGACTCCCTTGCCGAGGTAGTAGTCCTTCACCGACTGCGGCACCGACGAGTCGCTGGTGAGCAGGAAGCGCGTTCCCATGGCCACACCCGACGCGCCGTACGCGAGAGCGGTCACCAATCCGCGGCCGTCGAAGAATCCGCCGGCGGCGATCACGGGCACGCGACCGGCCACGGCGTCCACCACTTGGGGCAACAACACGGTGGTCGGCACCGCTCCGGTGTGACCACCACCCTCGCCGCCTTGCACCAGCACGGCGTCGACGCCCCACTCGAGAACCTTCTCGGCGTGGCGTTTCGCACCGATGGAGGGAATGACCACCACGCCGGCGTCCTTCAGGCGCGAGATGAGATCGGGCTTGGGAGCTTGCGCGAAGCTGGCCACCTTCACGCCCTCGTCGATCATCAACGCGATGCGGTCCTTCACGTCGGCGGAGTCCGCGCGCAGGTTCACTCCGAACGGTCTGGTGGTGCGACTCTTGACCTCGCTGATGGATTGCTTCAACTGGTCGAAGTCCATGGTGGCGCTGGCGATGATGCCCAGTGCACCGGCGTTCGCGGAGGCGCTCACCAACTTGGGTCCGGCCACCCAACCCATGCCGGTCTGCACGATCGGGTACTGCACGCCCAACAGATCGCACAACGACGTGCGCAGACGCGTGTGGGGAACGACGGTCACGACGGGATCTCCCGATGGCGAAGCCCCTTGGGATCGATGCGACCGATGGCATCCATTTCCTCGGCGGTGGGTGCGCGGCTGATGGGCACGTCGGCGGGGATCACCAATTCGAAGCCGGTGTTCGCCACCACGTCGCTCACGTTCACGCCGGGGTGAACGCTGACGAGACGCATCGAGTTGTCGGGCGTCGCGAAGTCGAGCACCGCGAGGTTGGTGATGACCCGACGGAGGTCGTGACGTTTGGCGATGAAGCCACCGATCCTCTTCGCGCGGTCGTAGCCGACACCACTGACCATGTCGACCACGGACACGAACACCGACGACTGGTGCTTGGGGATGAAGAAACTGGTGGCGTTGTTCACGGTGTTTCCCGGACCACCCCGCACACCAAGCAATTGGGCCTTGGGCTTGGCCCACGGTCCGATGTTGGCGATGTTGGAGTTGCCGTACTTGTCGATCTGGCTGGCACCCATCATCACGTGACGGCGACCTCCGGCCAGGGTGTCGAAGACACTGCGGAAGGGGATCCATCCTTCGACGGTCTTGTTGGTACCACCGATGGGAAGATCACCGGCCACGTAGAAGGCCTCGCCATCGGACACCATCAGATCGGGTTCGAACGTGGCGCGGGCCAATCGGGCTCCGAGCATCTGCATGACGCCCATGCCGGAGGCGAAAATCTCGCCGTCTCCGCGCCAGGCCTCGGCGCAGGCGACCGCGATGACATCGGTCAGTGCGGGTGAATCGCTCACTTCGACGCCTCCTTCGCGGCCGCGACCTCGGCTCGCCATGCGGACACCGCGGATTGGTACGAACTCTCGTCGCCGGACAGGAAGCGATCGGAGAACGCCTTCCAACTGTCGGCGTCGCGCGCGGCCTCGACGTAGGCCTTCTGGAACGCCTCGTCACGGCCGTAGTCGGGCTCACAGGTGGTGAAGTGCGCGCCGTTGGGCGCGTGGATCACCCCGTCGACCATGGCACGGTTGATGCGCAACGTGTGGAAGGTGCCCTCTTTCAGCAGATCCTCGGTGGCGATGATCTTCTCGGCCGACACGAAGCGTCGTCCCGGCTCGCAGGCGCCGAGGAACAAGTCGTCGAAATAGAGGTCGGGTCCGAGGTATTGCGCGTTGCCCCGCGCGTCGGCGCGGTTCATGTGCACGAACGCGGCGTCGAGGCGAATGGCCGGCACCGCCAACAACTCTTCTCCGTCGGCGTAGGGGGACTTCACGGTCTTCAACGACGGGTTCACGTCCATCACACCGCTGCCGAGGCCGGCGCGGGTGGGCAGGAACGGCAGTCGCAACGATCCGGCGTACAGACCCCACTGCAACATTCCCTCGTCGTACTCGACGGGTTCGGCGATGGTGCCGGCCTGCCGCGCGGCGCGGAAATGCGGCTCGAGCGCGATGGAGTCCAACGACACGAATCCGTACACCAGTCGACGAACCTTGCCGGCCGCGCACAACAGACCGACGTCGGGTCCGCCGTACGAGACGACGGTGAGGTCGGAGATGTTCGAGCGCAACAACGCGCGCACGAGGCTCATGGGTTTGCGGCGACTGCCCCAACCACCGATGCCGATGGTCATGCCACTCTCGACGGTGGCGATCGCCTGATCCTCGGTGACCACCTTGCTACGCGTGTCGCTCATGGGTCAGTGCTTCTGGTCGTTTTTCTTGTCGGTCCCGGCGAAGTCATCACGCAATTCGTCGCCGACACCGGTGAGGTTCAGCTCGAAGGTGAAACCCTGCTCGAAGCGATAACTGCGTTTCACGTCCCACAGGTCGATGCCGTTCAAACTCTCCTTGGCGGCGCGAATGACGGTGGGATGCTTGTCGGCGATGCGGGCGGCCAACGCGAAGGCGGCGTCGCGCAGTTCGGCGCGGGGTACCACCTGCAGAACACTGCCGAACGCGTGCAATTCGGCGGCGGTGGCGGTGGCCGACGTGTACACCATGGCGCGCATCTTGTGCTGCGGCACCAGACGGGCCAGGTGCGTGGCGGCGCCGAGGGCGCCGCGATCGACTTCGGGCAGGCCGAAGAAGGCGTCGTCGCTGGCGATGATGATGTCGCTGTTGCCGACCAACCCGATGCCGCCACCGACGCAGAAGCCGGCCACGGCCGAGATCACCGGCACGGGGCAGTCGTACACGGCAGCGAAGGCAGCGAAGCAACCCTTGTTGGCGCCGATGAGGGCATCGAAGCCCTCGGTGTTCTGCATCTCCTTGATGTCGACGCCGGCATTGAAGCCGCGTCCCTCGGCGCGCAGGATCACCACCCGCACGGCGGAGTCACGACCGAGGGCGGTGATGGTGTCGGCCAAGCCGAACCATTCGGCCACGGTGAGCGCGTTGACGGGCGGACAGTCCATGACGACTTCGGCGATGCCACGGTCGTCGATCTTCGAGGTGATTCCCACGGGTGCGAGCGTACTCCCCATCTGACGAAGCGTCAGAAACGAAGCGGGGTCCGGCACTAGGGTGCAGGTCGTGGCATTGACCATCGATTTCTCGGGGCGCGTGGCTCTCATCACCGGCGGCACCAAGGGTGTGGGTCGGGGGATCGCGCGTCGTTTCGCCGATGCCGGAGCCACGGTGGTGGTGTGCGCTCGTAACCTGCCCGACGATCTGCCGGCCGACTGGACCGCTTTCGCCGTCGACCTTCGCGAGCCCGACGAGGCCTCGGCCATGATCGACGCCATCGTCGAACGCTTCGGTCGTCTCGACATGTTGGTGAACAACGCCGGTGGCAGTCCGCCGTCGGACACGTCCACGGCCTCGGCCAACTTCGCGCAGAAGATCGTGGCCGTCAACTTGTTCTCGGCGATGTGGTGCAGTCAGGCCGCCAATCGGCACATGCAGAACCAGGCCGACGGTGGTTCCATCGTGAACATCGGCAGTGTCTCGGCCGAGCGCCCGGCGCCCACGGTGGCCGCGTACGGAGCGGCCAAGGCCGGCCTCGCGAATTACACCCGCACCACCGGTCAGGAATGGTTGCCCAAGGTGCGGGTGAACCTGGTGACGGTGGGCATGGTGCGCACCGAACTGGCCCACCTGCATTACGGGGACGAGGAAGGTGTGCGTCGCACCGGCGCGCAGATCCCCATCGGTCGATTGGCGTGGCCCGAGGAGATCGGAGACGCGTGCGTGTTCCTGTCGTCGCCGTTGGCCTCGTACGTCAGCGGTGCCACCATCGAGGTGCACGGAGGAGGGGACTGGCCCCCGTTCCTCGACACGCCGTTCCTCGACACCGGTCGCTGAGCGCCCCC
>SYCH01000007.1 GCA_005787025.1 Actinomycetota bacterium
ACCGACATCGAATTCGCCCACCCGGTCCGCGCAACGACTTGGCGACTGTGGCACCTGGCGTCGATGACGGTGTGGATCTGGTCGGTGGTCGCCGGTGTGGCCATGAGCCCCGACGTCCCGGTTGGTGTGCAAGTGGCGGTCCTCGTCGGACCGTTGATGGTGGCGATTTCCGTGGTGTGGCACGCCGTCGACTCGGCAACTGATGAAAAATTCGCCGAGCAGTGATCAGTTTCCGGCACGGCTCCGGGGACCCGGTCAGGCCTTTCCGTCCCACCCGGCGAAAGCGTCGATCATCGCCTTGACGTCGCCGAGGGGGTAGAGAATCGGACAGGTGCAGCCGTGGTCGATGTAATGCTTCACCTTGGCGCGAGCCTCGGCCGGAGTGCCACTGGCCGTGAGCATGTCGACGATCTCGTCGGAAACCAACTTGCTCGCTGCCACCACCTGCTCGTGTGTGGCGGGCCACGTGAGCACGTTCCCGACCTCGTCCAGCAATGACTGGGGGACCCCCGACGCTTTCATGATGTGAGGTTGCTGTCCGAGGTATTGGGTCACCATGAGACGGGCCATGTCGAGAGCAATCTGACGATCCTCGTGGACGCTGCACACCACCAACTGGGGACGATCGATGTCGTCCAACGTACGACCAGCCTTTCGCGCACCTTTGTCGAGTGCTTCCAGGGCCTGATCGTTGTATCCGGGCGACACCAGATAGTTGAGAACCGCACCGTCGGCGATCTCTCCGGTGAGTTCCATCATCTGCATGCCGGTCGCACCGATGTAGATCGGCACGTTCTTCGGAGCACGTTCTTGGTACACGTAGTCGAGTTCGACACCGTCGAGATGAACGTATTCGCCGTCGAACGTCACGGTTTCGTTGTTGAGCAGACCCCGCACGACGGTCACGATCTCGCGCATCACCCGAAGTGGTCGGCTGCGATCGATGCCGACCTTCTGAGCCAAGGGATCCCACCAGGCACCGATTCCGAGAATGACGCGACCCGGAGCCAGGTCGTCGAGGGTGGAGAAAGTGGCGGCCAATCGAGCGGGGTTGCGACTCCAGCAGTCGACGACTCCACTTCCGACCTTGATGCGGTCGGTGACGCTGGCGAAAGCGGCCATGGGCACCGTCGCTTCTCGCACCAGACGACTTTCGGCCTGCCACACGGCATCGAAACCCTTGCTCTCGGCGTAACGAGCGAACTCCATGCCTTCGCGGATCCGGTGGGCGTCCTGGAGATAAATGGCAACGGGTTGGTTCATGGTCGTGGTGTTCCTCTCTAGAGCTTGGCGAACAATCGCTGGGCGGATTCGGCGGCCTTGGCACGGATCTCGTCGATGTCCACCCGAGTAGGTCGGCCGCCGACGAGCAACTGCTCACCCTCGGCGGAGGTCACGTTGATCGCCCGAATACCCGGGGTGAACGCGATGTGCCAAGGGCTGTCGACGTGGTCGTAACTCCATTCCACGACATCGTCACGACACTCGGGGAAAAACGAGAAGCCGTTCTCCAGCCAGGTCCACGGTGTTTCGGGGCTCGCCGTGACGTCGTGGGCGCGCAGTGCCACGTAGGCGAGGCGCATCTCCTCGAGCATGTCGGCGCCGATTCCGTCGGTGCCGAGAACGACGGCGTTGCTCCTTTCGCCCGGCGCTGCGTAGCCCACCGCGTTGTTCATGTTCGAGCGGGGATTGTGGGCGATCGTTCCTCTCAACGGCCGATCGAGTTCCACGCAATGTACGAGCAGCCAATCGTCTGCGGCGAGATACTCCAGCCGACGAGCTGCGTCGCGATCATCAGGGCCCTCTCCGACATGGATGTGCACACCCGTGCCGAGATCGGTGGCCAACTCTGACGCCGAGCGAAGAAGCTCGTCGGAACATGTGAACGCGGCGTGCACGCCCACCATCCCGCGGCCACCGGCACGCAGGAAACGCTCGTTCTCTCGCAGGCCACGCTGGCCGCCTTCAGGACCGTGGCGGTCGGTGACACCATAGGAACAATTGACCCGCACTCCGACGGCCGCACAGGCCGCGGTGATGATGTCGAGTGATCCGTCGATGAAGGATGGACTCTCGTGATGGTCGACGATGCCGGTGGTCCCGGCCGTGAGGGCTTCGACGGCCCCGAGCATGGCGGACCAATGAATGGTGTCGGCATCGAGAGAGACATCGAGACGCCACCAGATCTGTTCGAGGATGTCCAGAAAGGATCGTGGCTGTCTTGCCGGAGCGGGCATCCCGCGAGCCAGGGACGAGTACAGGTGGTGATGCGCGCACACCAAGCCCGAGGTCGTGACGGTCACTCGTCGTCTCCGTCCGCGCGCCGCATCGGAAGGCGTCGACGCCATGCACCGTCGTACTGGCGCAGTGCTTCGGCGACCGCCCCAGCGGTGGGCACGAGCCCGATCTCGCCGACGCCCTTGATTCCGTAGGGCGCGTTCGGTTCGGGTGATTCGACGAGTATGACGGTGATCGGGGGTACGTCTTTTGCCCGCAGGATGCCGAGTGAGCGCAGCGTCTTGGCCGTGGGAAAGCCGGTGTCCGGGTCGGACGGGAAGTCCTCGGTCAGGGCGTATCCGAGGCCCATGTGCACGCTGCCCTCGATCTGTCCTTCGCACAACGTCGGGTTCACGGCGCGTCCGACGTCGTGCGCCGCCACCACCTCCACGATGGTTCCGTTCTCGGGGTCGATCGACACCAATTGGGCCGCGTAGCCGAACGTGGAGTGAATGGTGGGGTTCTCGACTTCGCCGAGTTTCTGGGTCCAGTCGACCCGATACTCGCCGTGGTAGTCGATGCCGACACGACACCCATCGGCCCGAGCGGCCTCGCAGGCGGCCTTCACCGCGCCGGCGCCCATCAAGGTTCCTCGTGAGCCGGTCGTTTGCCCGAACCCGAGTTCCCGTGTGGTGTCCACGATCACCCGAACGTCCTCGGGATCGATGCCGAGTTCCTCGACGGCGACCTGCAACGCGACCGTGTTGATGCCTTGTCCCATCTCGGTCCAACCGTGTCGAACTTCGATGACGCCGTCGGCGCGGAAGTGGATGACCGCGCCGCTGACTTCCTTGAAGCCGTTACCGAGTCCACTGTTCTTCAGACCGAGCCCCAGTCCGACGGCACGTCCCGCTTCCTTCGCCGCGTCGTAGTGAGGCTTGATCATGTCCAAACATTTTTCGGCTCCGAGGCAGCCGTCGTCCATGATCTGGCCCGGCCCCCAGACGTGCCCGGGCCGAATGACGTTCCTCTTGCGTATGGTCCAACCGTCGATGCCCACGCGATCGGCGAGGCGATCGAGCACGCCCTCCATGGCGAACTGGGCCTGATTGGCCCCGAAGCCACGGAACGCTCCGCAGACCGGATTGTTCGTGCGAGCCGCGATGGCCTCCACGTCGATGTTGCCGACTCGGTACGGGCCACTGGCGTGCCCGGCCATTCGCTCCAGCACCTTCATGCCGACGCTGGCGTAGGCCCCACTGTCGCCCACCGCGCGCACTCGGAGAGCCGAGAGGTGCCCGTCGGCGTCACAGCCGGCGGTGTACTCCATGCGGATCGGGTGTCGTTTGGCGTGTATCAGGAAGGACTCCTCGCGCGACAAGGTGCACTTCACCGGTCGATCCAGCAGCCAGGCGGCCAACGCCGTGTGCGCTTGGTTGCTCATGTCCTCTTTTCCACCGAATGCGCCACCGTTGGTGACCAACTCGACCGTCACCCGTGAACGATCGATGCCCAAGACGCGGGCGATGTCGTTGCGGTCGTCCCACACTCCCTGACCCCCCGAATACACGTGGAGCGATCGAGTGTGACCGTCACCAGCGGGCACGGCGACGGTGCTCTCGGGTTCCAGGAAGGCGTGTTCGATCCGCTGGGTCTCGAACGTCTCGGAGACCACGTGGGCGGAAGCGGAGAGGGCGGCGTCGACGTCACCACGGGCGTATCGGCTGATGCTGAGCACGTTGTCGTCGGTTCCCCATACGGCGATCTCGGTCGAAGCGATGGCGACTCGCGCGTCGGTGATCGGTCGATGCGCGACGTACTCGACGCGTACGAGTTCGGTGGCGGCTCGGGCCGCCTGACGACTGTCGGCCACCACGACCGCCAGCACGTCACCGGCGTAGCTGGTTCGTCCGCCCACCGGGATCATGACCGGCCAATCCTTGTGGATGAGTCCGACCTTCAATTCGGCCGGAATGTCGGCGGCGGTGAGGACCGCCACGACACCGGGCGACGATTCAGCCGCGCTGGTGTCGATGGAGACGATGTCGGCGCGCGCGTGCGCCGTCAGATGGAGGGCGGCGTGGAGCATCCCGGGGATGCGGATGTCGTCGACGTACCCGCGATCGCCGAGCGCCAGATCACGCGCCTCGTATTTCATGCCCGAGGAGCCGACGCCGCCGGGCTGAGTCGCGACCATGGGACGGTTCAAGGCGACGGCTTCGATGGCGTCGAGCACCTTGACGTATCCGGTGCAGCGACAGAGATTGGCACCGAGATGTTTCGCCATGTCGCTCTTGGTCAGTCCATCACCCTTCTTGTCGACCTGACCCTTGGCCCGCATGATGATGCCCGGGATACAGAACCCGCATTGCAATCCACCACAGGCGGCGAAAGCCTCGGCGTAACGATCACGCTCGGCGTCGTCGACACCCTCGAGCGTCACGATCGACTTCCCGGCGACCTTCTCAAGGGATTGTTGGCAACTGACGACCGGTTTGCCGTCGATCATGACGGTGCAACAACCGCACTGGCCCGACGGTGAACATCCGTCCTTGGGTGAGGTGATGTCGAGTTCCTCGCGGAGAGCGGCGAGGAGGTGCGGATGATCGCCACGTACGTCGACCTCGCGGCCGTTGACTCGCAGAGACACGCGCGGGATCGATTCGGTGCTCATGGATCAACCGTTCTCCGGGGCGATGATCGTTCCACGTTGGGACGTGATGCGGGTGTAGACCTCGGGTCGCCGGTACTTCTCGAAATCGAACAAGGTGTCCTTGTAGCGCTTGCACCAGTCGAGATCGCACGAGGCCACGATCAGTTCGTCCCCGGTGGTCAACGCCTGGGCCACGATCTGACCGCTCGGCGCGATGATGCACGATTGACCGAGCGAATCGACGCCTTCCTCCACGCCACCTTTGGCCACACCGACGACCCAGGTG
>SYCH01000102.1 GCA_005787025.1 Actinomycetota bacterium
ACCGTGCCCGAGGCACCCGCCCTCGAGGCCGGCGCCGAGAAGAAGGGCAAGAAGTGATGTTGGCCGCCGATCTGCTCGTGGCCCAGAACATCGGCTTCGGAGTCATCGCCTTGCTGATGGTCGTCGGTGCTCTGCGGGTGGTCACGGTGAACAACGTGGTTCACGCCGCGCTCTGGCTGGTCGTGGTGCTGTCCGGAGCCGCCGCTCAGTACCTGCTGTTGTCGGCCGAGTTCGTGGCCATCACCCAGGTGTTGGTGTACGTCGGTGCGGTGATGGTGTTGTTCCTCTTCGGAACCATGCTCACCCGCGCGCGCATCGGCGCCGAGAACGATCTCAACAACAAGAACTGGAAGATCGCCATTCCGGTGTCGCTGCTGATGCTGGGCGTGATGTCGTGGGTGATCGTCGACGGTTTCTCGGACGAGAAGCTCATCGAGAACCCGGGCGAGATGACCCAAGTGCCGGTCCAGCTGATCAGTGACGACATCTTCGGCCCGTACCTGTTGCCCTTCTGGGCGTTGTCGTTCGTACTTCTCGTCGCCGTCATCGGCGCCATCGTGTTGGCGCGGAAGGACTGAGACCACCATGTTGACCGCTCAATTCCTGCTGCTCGGCGCCGTGCTCTTCTGCATCGGTGTCTACGGGGTGCTGGCGCGCAAGAACGCCGTGATGGTGCTCATGAGCATCGAGCTCATTCTCAACTCGGTCAACCTGAACTTTTTGGCTTTCTCGGTGCGTCACGACTCGGTCGACGGCAACACGTTCGCGTTGTACATCATCGCCATCGCCGCCGCCGAGGTCGGTGTCGGTCTGGCCATGGTTCTGTTGATCTACCGCAACCGGCGCACGATCGCGCTCGACGACCTGTCCGAGATGAAGGGCTGATCGATGCTCGTCGCCGAAGCAACCGCAGAAGTTCACGCCTCCTCCGGGTGGTTCCTGGAGCACGCCTGGGTGATCCCCATCGTCCCGGCCGTCGCCTTCGCCCTCATCATCTTCTTCGGCAAGAAGATGCCCATGAAGGGCAGCGAGTTCGGCGTGGCGTCCATGCTCGCCTCGCTCGTGTTGGCCGTGGGCGCCGCCTGGCAATGGATCCAGCGGGTCGATGGCGTGTCGCATGCCGCCCACTCGGTCGCGGAGGAGGGCGCGAAGCATGGTGCGCCCTTCGTCGGTCCGATCATTCGTGAATGGACCTGGTGGCAAAGCGGTGGCTTCGAGTTCGGAATCGGCCAGCACATCGACGGTCTCGCGCTCACGTTGCTCGTCGTGGTGGCTTTCATCTCCAGCCTCGTGCAGATCTACTCACTCGAGTATCTACGCGGTGATCGTCGCTACACGCACTTCTTCGCCGCCCTCACCTTGTTCTCGGCGGGCATGTTGTGCATGGTGTTGGCACCCAACATGGTGCAGCTCATCTTGGGCTGGGAAATCATGGGCCTCTGCTCGTTCATGCTCATCGGCCACTGGTGGGAGGAGGAAGCCAACTCTCGAGCCGCGTTGAAGGCCTTCTTCACGGTCCGCGTCGGCGACATGGGTCTGCTCATCGGAACCGGCATCTTGTTCTTCTCGGCCAACAGCTGGACCCAGGAGCACCTCGGAGTGTCCGGTTTCAACATCAGTGGTCTCTCGGCCTGGGCGATGTCCGGTGCGGCCAGCCAGAGCGCGCTCACGTGGGGTGCGGTGGCGTTGTTCGTCGCGTGCATCGGCAAGAGCGGTCAGTTCCCGTTGCACACCTGGTTGCCCGACGCCATGGCCGGCCCCACCCCCGTCAGTTCGCTGTTGCACTCCAGCACCATGGTGGTCGCCGGTGTGTTCCTGGTCGGTCGGCTCTACCCCGTGTTCTGGGAGGGTCTGAAGATCGGTGACACCAACATCAACTTCATCGTTCTCATCGGCGGCATCACCATCGTCATCGCCGCGCTGTTGGCCTTCGTCCAGCACGACATCAAGAAGGTGCTGGCGTATTCCACGGTGTCGCAGCTGGGTTACATGATGCTGGGTCTGGGTGCCGGCGCGTGGTTGCCCGCCATCTTCCACATCTTCACCCACGCCTTCTTCAAGGCTTGCTTGTTCCTCGCCGCCGGCTCGGTCAGTCATTCGGGTTCGCACCACTCCTTCGACATGAAGAAGGACATGGGCGGTCTGGCCAAGAAGATGCCCATCACCGCCACCACGTGGATCATCTCGACGTTGGCGCTCGCGGGTGTGTTTCCCTTGGCGGGCTTCTTCTCGAAGGACGAGATCATCGACAACGTGGGCCACAACGGTTACCACGCGTTCATGATCGTGGGTCTGTCGGGCGCGTTCCTGACCGCCGCGTACATGACCCGTGCCACCTATCTCACGTTCTTCGGCGAGGCTCGTGGCGCCGCGGCGGGCGAGCATCACGACGAACACGATGCCCATGCCGCGCACGATGACCACGATGACCACGATGACCACGATGACGACGGTGCGCACGATGCCCACGGATCCCACGGTCCGCACGAGAGTCCGAAGCTCATCACGGTTCCGCTCATGATCCTCGCCGCACTGGCGTTGGTGGCCGGTCTCGCCAATGCCACGCCGTTCGGTTCGAACTGGGAACGCTTCAAGAAGTACGTCGAGCCGAGCAGCGAGTACGTGGTGGCTGAGTCGGCCATGGCGAGCGGGCCCGGGGAGTCCATCGTCCTGCCCGCGGCGGAAGAAGGCGCGAAGAAGGAAGGTTGCGCCGTTGTGGCCCCCGAGGAGGGCAAGGTCTGCTACTTCCCGACGGTCAGCCACGCCAAATTCAAGTGGTCGAAGGCGGCCCTTTCTCTCGTCATCGTGGCCTTCGGTTTGATCTCCAGTTGGCTGTTCTGCGTTCAGTACTACACCCGTCGCGATCGTCGACTCGTGGGGCTCACCGAACGCAATGTCGTTCTCCGCGGTGGCTACAAGGTGCTGTGGAACAAGTACTACCTCGATGCGCTCTACGAGAAGGTCATCGTGCGAGCGGTCGCGTACCCCATTTCCCGAGCGGCGTACTGGTTCAACCAGAACGTGCTCGACGGCATCGTCAACGCGGCGGGCAAGATCTCGCGTCGCGTGGCCGGGTGGGTGTACCGCAACATCGATCAGCGCGTCGTCGACGGCGCAGTGAACGGCTCGGGCGCCGCGGCCCGGGGCACGGGCGGAGCATTGCGCCCCGTGCAGTCGGGCAAGGTCAATCAGTACGGAGCGCTGCTGTTCGCTGCGGCCGCCATCGGCGCTCTCATACTCGTCATCATCAACACCTGAGGAGAAACACGGCATGGACGTACTCCGTGATCAAAACTGGGTGCTCAGCGTGGGCACGTTCCTGCCGCTCGTCGGCGTGCTCGTGATGCTGTTCATCCCCAAGGCCGAGGAGGAGCTGAGCAAGCTCGTCGCCCTCGTCACCGCCGTCGCGACTCTGGGTGTGGGTGTCTACACCCTGACCCAGTTCGACTTCGACCAGGCCGACAAGCTGCAGTTCTTCGCCGACGCGGAGTGGATCAAGGTGATTTCCAGCAACTACACGATCGGTCTCGACGGAATGAGCCTGCCGCTCTACTTCTTGTCGATGGTCGTGACCGTCCTGGTGATGATCTATTCCTGGAACCACATTCCGTCGCCGGGCAATCCGAAGGCGTTCCTCATCCTGATGCTCATTCTGCAGACGGGCATGGCCGGCACCTTCATCGCCCAGGACCTCATTTTGTTCTTCGTGTTCTTCGAAGTGGTGTTGTTGCCGATGTACTTCATGATCGGCGTGTGGGGTGGCGAGCAGCGCCAATACGCGTCGCTGAAGTTCTTCCTCTACACGATGTTCGGATCGGCGCTGATGCTGGTCGCGTTCATCGCCCTGTTCTTCAAGGTGCGCGGCGCCCTGCCCGAGGGCGTCGAGGCCTCCTTCTCGATCCCGCAGCTCGCCGAATACGGCGGACTGCTCGGTCGGTCCGCGCAGATTTGGATCTTCGGCGGCATGTTCGTGGGCTTCGCGGTGAAGGTGCCGATGTTTCCGTTCCACACCTGGTTGCCCGACGCGCACACGCAAGCCCCCACCCAGGGCTCGGTCATCCTGGCCGCCATCCTCTTGAAGTTGGGCACCTACGGTTTCGTTCGTATCGCGATTCCGATCCTGCCCGAGGCCGCCAAGGAATGGGCACCGTGGATCGGTTTGCTGTCGGTCATCGGCATCATCTACGGAGCACTGGGCTGTCTGGCCCAGACCGACATGAAGCGACTCATCGCCTTCTCGTCGGTGGCCCACATGGGCTTCGTCATGCTCGGTATCTCGACTCTCACGCCGATGGGCTTCAACGCTGCCATCTTCGGCATGGTCGCCCACGGCCTCATCACCGGCATGCTCTTCTTCATCGCCGGCAGCGTGAAGGAGCGGTATCACACCCTCGATATCGCTCGTCTCGGCGGAATGCTCAAGCAGATGCCGAAACTCGGATGGATCCTCGGGTTCTGCGCCATGGCCTCGCTCGGCCTTCCGGGTCTGGCCGGCTTCTGGGGCGAGTTCCCGGCGATCCTGTCGGCGTACTCGCCAGCGGTCGGATTGCCCGAGGAGACGTTCCGTACCTTCATGGTGATCGCCGCCCTCGGAACGGTGTTCGCCGCGGCCTACCTGTTGTGGCTCTTCCAGCGCACCGCCTTCGGTGAGCCCAAGCCCGAGTTCGCCGGCAACGACCATGGACACGCCGATCACGGCGCAGGTCACGGTCAGGGTGCGCATGGTGACGACGCACACGATGACGATCTGCACGACGTGAACATCTTCGAGTGGATCGCCTGGACGCCCTTCCTCATCGCCATCGTGGTGTTCGGTGTGTACCCGCAACTGATGTTCAAGGTCATCGACCCCGCCGTGCAGGTGGCGCTCAAGGCCTTCGGAGGCTGATCCGTGTTGTCCTCGATCCTCGCTCAGGTGCCGTGGCAGTCACCCACCATCGACTACCACGCCATTGCCCCGGAGATCGTGCTCGCGGGCGGTATCTGCCTGATCATCCTGGTCGATCTCTTCACCAGTGAGAGTCGCAAGTGGATCACGGCGACCCTGACGGGTTTCGTGATGCTCGGCGCGCTGTTGCCGGTTCTCACTCTGGCGGTGTCCGACGTCGACGTGCGATCGATGTTCGACGGTCGCTACGTGGTCGACGAGTTTTCCCTCACCCTGAAAGCGTTGTTCTTGGTGGTCGGTTACGTGGTGGTGCTGCTGTCGCAGAACCACGTGGAAGAGGGTGACTATTACCAAGGCGAGTACTACACGCTTCTGCTGACGTCGGTCACCGGCATGGTGATGATGGCGTCCAGTCGTGATCTGGTGAGCATCTTCGTGGCGCTCGAGTTCCTCAGCATCCCGGCCTACATGCTGGCCGCGTGGCGCAAGCGCGATCGCAAGAGCAACGAGGCGGGCGTGAAGTACTACCTGCTCGGTGTGTTCGCGTCGGCCGTCATGCTGTACGGCATGAGCCTGTTGTACGGAGTCACGGGAAGCACGCTGCTCTCCGAGATCGGATCCAAGCTGACCGTCGAGGGTCAGTTAGGTGGCGTCGAGGCTCTGGCCATCACGTTCGTGATCATCGGATTCGCCTTCAAGGTGTCGGCCGTTCCGTTCCACTCGTGGGCTCCCGACACCTACGAGGGTGCGCCCACTCCGGTGACCGCCTTCTTGTCGGTGGCCAGCAAGGCGGCGGGCTTCGTCGCGTTGGTGACTCTCATCTACGTCGGCTTCCCGCAGGCTCAAGACGTGTGGCAGCCGTTCATCTGGGTGATGGCCGCCGTCACCATGACCGTCGGGAACCTGTTGGCTCTGCGGCAGACGAACATCGTGCGCATGTTGGCCTACTCGAGCATCAGCCAGGGCGGATTCATCCTGATGCCCTTGGCGGTGGCGGGCAC
>SYCH01000103.1 GCA_005787025.1 Actinomycetota bacterium
ACCCCGATGCCATGAACGAAGTCATGGAGATCATGATGGATCCCGAGGTGCTCGCCGCGGGTGAGTTGATCGAGACGTACAGCACCGAGACTTGCGGAATCGAACCCAGCGGCAGCTGATCCGAGAAGTCCTCCCGGGCGAGGTCGACGGCGACTGCGCGGCGGTCTGATCCGCCGAGCCATCAGGAGCCGGTGAGTTCCTTCTTCAACTCGCGTTTCAGGAACTTTCCGTTCGCGTTACGAGGGATGGGCTCGTCGCGGAACCAGATCTTGGTAGGGATCTTGTGCTTGGCCAGGCTCGCGGTCAGGAACTGACGTAGTTCGTCCTCGGTGAGTGACGCGCCGGGTCGCAACACCAGCACGGCCGCCACCTCTTCACCAAGGCGTTCTTCGGGTATTCCGAACACACAGGCCTCGGCGATGGCGTCGTGGTGATAGATCGCGGTCTCCACTTCGCTGCAATACACGTTCTCGCCGCCTCGAATGACCATGTCCTTGGCGCGGTCCACGATGTAGATGAAGCCGTCCTCGTCGATACGGGCGATGTCACCGGTGTTCAACCAGCCATCCACAATGGTGTCGGTGGTGGCCTCCGGGCGATTCAAGTAGCCCTTGATGGTGACCGATCCGCGCACGCACAACACGCCCACGGTGTTCGGTCCGGCCGGAAGATCCCGGCCTTCCTCATCGACCAACTTGGTCTCGAGCGTGGGCACCGCGGGGCCGCAGGACTCGGGCTTGGCCACGAACCAACGCGACGAGTTGGCCGTGATGATTCCGTGCGTCTCGGTCATGCCGTAGCCGGTGGAGGGTTGACCGTGCTTCAACGCTCCGGCGATCTTGTGCACGAGGTCGGGTTGCAGCGCCGCGCCACCACCACCGAGGCCGGCCAACGACGACGTGTCACGCTTGCTCCAGTCCGGATGCATCAGCATCTCGCGGCTCATCGTGGGCACGCCGGAGAAATTGGTGACCTTCTCGCGCTCGATCAATTCCAATGCGCGACCCGGATCCCACTTGTACATCAACACGACCTTGCCACCGGTGAGGGTGGCCGGATGCAGGATGCAGTTGCAGGCGGTCACGTGGAACAACGGCGTGGGGGCCATGAACGTCGCCGGTAAGGCCGGCGGTGCGGGCGGCGGGGGCGGCACGTCGCCGGCGGCGATGGCCTTTTGTTCGGCCATCACGACCGCGGTGGTCATGGCAGCGATGTTCAGGATGTTGTGCACCGAACCACGATTGGTCAACTGCGCGCCCTTGGGGAATCCGGTGGTTCCCGAGGTGTAGAAGATGGTGGCGTCGTCGTCGGTGTCGATGTCGACGGCGGGAAGTGATCCGGGATCGGCGGCCGACATGATGGCGCCCCAGCTCGTGCCCTCACCGAGAACGGCACGGTCGGTGCGCACGGTGATGATGTGCATCGGGCGCTGACTGGGCGTCTGCAACAGGCGCTCCAGACGTTCGTCGTCGGCGATCAGCACGCGCGGCTCACTGTCGTTCAGCGCGTACTCCATCTCCGGCGCAGTCCACCAGGCGTTCATTCCGACCACGGCGGCGCCGACCGAGACCCCCGCCCAATAACCAACGACCCACTCGGGGTAGTTGCGCATGGCGATGGCCACGCGACTTCCGGAGGTGACACCGTTGGCCACCAGGTGGGCGGCCAACTTGCGCACCTGTGCGTGGATTTCGGCGTAGCTGTAGCGCTCGTCCTCGTAGACCAGATAGTCCTTGTCGCCGTGCACTCCCGTGGTCTCCCAGATGGCCCGCATGGTGGGCGGCGCCGCCACGTAGGACTTCGCGGGGACTCCGCGGATGGTGGTCATGTGGGTGGCGAACGGTGAGCCCGGAGCATCGAGTTCGGCGCGGGCGGTCAGGTAATGGTGGATCACGCCCGCCATTCTTGCCGATCGATCCACCGATGTACAGGGCGAGGCCGAATCGAACGGGTTGTGGCAACATGGGGTGTGCTCTCCGTACCCACCGTCGACATCTCGAACCCCTCGGCGACATCGATGGAGGCCCTCGACGCGGCCTGTCGCGACCATGGCTTCTTCTTTCTCGGTGGTCACGGGCTGGACGACCTGATCGAACGCACGTGGCGTCAGACCGAACGCTTCTTCGACACCGACCGGAGCATCAAGAACGAGATCGTTCGTGACCTCGAGAACCCGATGGGGTACTTCGATCGCGAACTCACGAAGCGAAAACGCGACAACAAGGAAGTGTTCGACTTTCTGGATCCGACCGTGGCCGCCATCGACGCCCGCAACCGTTGGCCCCGCGACCTTCCGGGCTTTCGCGAGACCATGACGGAACTGTTCGACGAGTTCAGCGCTCTCGCCGATCGCACAATGACCCTCATCCACGGAGCCCTCGACCTGCGAACCGATTCGCGGGCCAAGGTCGCGGGAAGCCGCCACAGCAGCATGGTTCGACTGAACTGCTATCCGGTCGGCGATCCGGTGCCGGAATCGGAGCGGGACGGACTGCCCGAACTGGGCGAGACCGCGCTCGGCTATCACACCGACCCCGGGACACTCACCCTGCTCCTGCAGGACGACACCGGAGGTTTGCAAGCCGAGTCGCTCGACGATGGATGGATCGACGTGCCCCCCACACCCGGCACAATCGTGGTCAACCTTGGTGACTGCATGCAGGCGTGGACCAACGATCGCTACCGGGCGGCGGTTCATCGGGTGGTTCCCATGACCCGCAATCGCCGTTTCAGCATCCCGTACTTCCAGAATCCCGCCCGTGATTCGGTCATCGAACCCATGCCGGAGTTGAGCACCTACGGGGCTCGGTATCGGAGTTTCGCGTGGAAGGAATTCATGGCCGCTCGGGCCTACGACAACTTCACCGATCTCGGTACCGACGACACCCAGGTCACCGACTTCCGCGTCGACGCCTGACCCGTTTCGGCGGCCATCATGCCGTGCGATAATGGGGCATGACCGAATCCAACGACGTCTCTTCCTTGCTCGATCCCGAGATCGCCGCGATGCTGGCGGCATCGCCGGTGAACATCGGCGAGGTGCTCGCGAGCCTCACCCCGGAGTCGGTGGTGACGATTCGTGAGATGTTCGCCGCCACCCCTCCCCCGCCACTCTCCGATGAGGTGACCCGCGAGGACGTGTCGCTCGAGGGCCGCGGCACCGCGTCCGTTCGTGTGCATCGGCCACGCGTCCAACGTCCGAACGCGCCGTGCGTCGTCTGGATGCACGGTGGTGGTCTCGTTCTCGGCGACAACCGCATGGACGACGCGCGCTTCGACAAGTGGTGTCGCGAACTCGACATCGTCGGGGTCTCGGTCGAGTACCGCTTGGCCCCCGAACATCCCTACCCCACGCCCCTCGAGGACTGTTACGCGGCTCTCGCATGGACCCACCGCAACGCGGCTTCGCTCGGCGTGGATCCGACGCGCATCGGCATCGGCGGCGCCAGTGCCGGCGCCGGACTCGCCGCGGGTCTGGCCCTCTTGGCGCGCGATCGTGCCGAGTTCGCCGTCGACTTCCAATTGCTCATCTATCCCATGATCGACGACCGTCAGATCACCAGATCCAGCTCGTGGATCGACCCGATCTGGTCGCCGGCAGCCAACACCTTCGGCTGGACGTCGTACCTCGGTTCCGACAAAGGCACCGACAATGTCGTCCCGTACGCCGCGGCGGCCCGGGCCACCGACCTGCGTGGCCTTCCCCGCGCTCTCGTCGTGGTCGGGGCACTCGACGGGTTCTCGGACGAGGACATCGACTACGCGAAACGACTGCGTCACGCCGGAGTGCCGACCGATCTCAACGTCTACGCGGGAGCGCCGCACGGATTCGACACGTTCGGCGATCTCACCACCGTCTCACGACGTTGCAATCGTGACGTCGACGAATGGTTGGCCGCTCGGGTGGTCTGACGTCGTTCAGAGAATCTCGGCCGCGATGCGGTCGAGCAGAGCGCGGGAACGAGTGGCGTGTCCACCGTCGTCGTCACGCACCGCGTCGTGCAGAGAAACCCACTGTTCCTCGGGAATGTCGACGACGGTCGCCAGGTTGCGAACGATCGTCGCGTCGAATTCGATGTGAGGCTGAAGCCCCCACGCCCGACCCCGCCGAAACACCGCGTCGGCATGGGGCAAGCGAGCCAACACGTCGGCATCGTCCGGTGCGGTGATGGCATCCTCGTGCCAGACCGCCCACGGGCCGGCCAACTCAATCGGCGCCCCATCGGAGAGGTCGAAATCCATGTAGGACCGGAACGTGTGATCCATTCGGGTCACCGAGCCACCGAGAGCACGCGCCAGAACCTGGGCACCGAAGCACACACCGATGTACGGCCGATCCGATGCCACCCATTCGCGGACCGCCTCGACCTCCGTTTGCGCCGGAGGGCGACAATGACCCGCGGCGACCGAGGTGGGCGAGCCGAGCACGATCAGCACATCGGCAGCCGGAAACGACGGC
>SYCH01000104.1 GCA_005787025.1 Actinomycetota bacterium
TTCGGGTAGAGCGTGCGATCGACGAAGTACGGATCGCTGAGCGCGGCCTCTTCCAACTTCAGAGCGATGTCGAGCAGAGGGTTCTTGCCGGTCACTTCGAAGACGTCGTACGCGGTCTTCTTGATGATCGTGGCACGCGGGTCGTAGTTCTTGTACACGCGGTGACCGAATCCCATCAGTCGGCTGCCCTTGCCACTCTTGACTTCTTCCATGAACGCCGGCACGTTCTCGATGCTTCCGATGTCTTCCAACATGCGCACGACCGCTTCGTTCGCGCCACCGTGCAACGGACCGTAGAGCGCCGAGGCCGCCGCGGCGGCCGAGGTGTACGGGTCGGCGTGGCTGGAACCCACCCCGCGCATGGCGGTGGTGCCGCAGTTCTGCTCGTGATCGGCGGGCAGGCGGAACAGCCCGTCCATGGCGCGCTCGAGGCGCGGGTCGACCTCGTAGCCGCCCACGTTCCACATCATGTTGAGGAAGTTGGCCGGGAAGGACAGCGAGTTGTTGGGGTAGACGAAGGGCAGACCGGCCGAGAATCGGTAGGCCATGGCGGCCAGAGTCGGGGTCTTGGCGATCATGCGCAGGATCTGCTTGTCCCGGCTGGCCTTGTCGTCGATCTCCTTGGCATCGTTGTAGAAGGTGCCGAGCGCGGCCAACGACGACACGAACATGCCCATGGGGTGAGCGTCGTAGTGGAAACCGTCGACGAAGCGCTTGCGCATGTTCTCGTGGATGAAGGTGTGGTGTGTGACGTCGCGGGTCCACTGGGCCAACTGATCGGAGTTGGGAAGTTCACCGTTGAGAAGCAGGTACGCCACCTCCAGGTAGGTGCTCTTCTCGGCCAGCTGCTCGATGGGGTAGCCCCGGTAGCGCAGAATGCCGGCCTCACCATCGAGATAGGTGATGGAACTCTTGCAAGCGGCGGTCTGCATGTAGGCCGGGTCGTAGATGTACAGCGACGGGTCCAGTTCGCGCACGGCGGTGGCCGGGAACACTCCGTCGGTGATCGGTACGGTCACGGTTTTGCCCGTGCGATCGTCGGTAATCGTGATGGTGTCGGGCACCTTGCTCGTCCCCTTGTTGCGTGGGCCCCGTTTCCGGTTTGGATTGTTCGGGCCGGTTGTTCGGAGGCTTTCTCCTCCGCTGAGCAGGATAATCGTGCCCGAACCCCAACCCCACAACCGGCGAGGTCAGCCCCACCGTCGCCCTCACAACGGGGTGTTGTCGTGCTTTCGGCCGGGGAATGTCTCCCGTTTGTCGACGAGCGCGTCGAGTGCGGTGTTGATGGTCGCTCGGGTGTCGGCCGGGTCGATGACGGCATCGACGTACCCTCGCTCGGCGGCCACGTAGGGGTTGAGCAGGCGCTCGGTGTAGTCCGCCTCGAAGGCCGCTTTCTCATCCGGGCTGGCACGCCGTTGAAGAATGGCGGCGGCCTGTCCGGCTCCCATCACGGCCAGTTCGGCCCACGGCCAGGCGATACACAAGTCGTTGCCCATCTTCTTGGAGTCCATCACGATGTAGGCGCCACCGTAACTCTTGCGCAGGATGATGCAGATGCGCGGAACCGTCGCTCTGCCATAGGCGAACACCAACTGCGCGCCGTGGCGGATCATTCCGCGCCATTCGAGGTCCTTGCCCGGATAGAAGCCCGGCGTGTCGACGAGCGTGATGATCGGAATGTTGAACGCGTCGCAGAACGAGACGAATCGGGCGCCCTTTTGTGAGGCGGGAATGTCGAGAGTGCCCGCCAATGCCACCGGCTGATTGGCCACGATGCCCACGGGTCGACCAGCCATCGTGGAAAGACAGGTCACCAGGTTGCCGGCCCAACGTCCGCGGAGCTCGAGGAAGTCCCCGTCGTCGACCAGGGCCGTGATCACGGAGCGCACGTCGTAGCTGCCGGTCGACGACGTGGGAATGGTCGCCCCGGCTTCGGGTGTCGATCGCGCGGCGTCGTCGTCGCTGGACCACATCGGAGGCTCGACGTCGCAATTGTCGGGCAGGAACGACAAGAGGTGTTCGGCCGCCGCTGAGGCGGATTCGAGATCGGGAGTCACCAGCGTGGCGGCGCCGGTGAAACGCGCGTGGGCTCCCGAGCCCCCCAGTTCCTCGTTGTCGATGGCGACGCCGGTGAACTCGGTGACCATGGTCGGTCCCGACACGAAGGCGTAGGCGCGTTCGGTCATGATCACGTGATCGGCGATGCCGAGCAAGAGGGCGGGGCCCGAGACGGCGGGACCGTCGACGATGATGATGGTCGGCACCATGCCCGAGCAGTCGGTGAGGGCCTTGGCGGCCACGCCCCATCCGTGGAGCGCCGAGAAGCCCTCGCGAAGATCCGCGCCCGACGAGGCCATCACCGCGACCAGTGGCAGACGTTCGGCCACCGCGGTCCGTGCCGCGGTGGTGATCATGGACGACGAGTCGCTGGACAATGCTCCGCGATGTTCATCGGCGGTGATCTCGAGCCAGACGACCCGTCGCTCACCGAGATCGCGCACCATCGCCCGCGCGACGCCGGGCACCTTGGCGCGCAGGTCCACCGGGGTCATCGCCAAAGAGTACGCCTCAGAGGAGCTTCAGGGGGAAAGCATCGTCCCCGACGTGCACGCCCGGCTGACGTGCCCCGCGGTCGGAAGTCAGTGATTCGGCCAGGTCACGCGCGACCTGCGTGGCCGGGCCCGGTCGTGGTCTGTTGCGTTGCACCCAGCCCACGACGCGACGCGGAAGCCCCGGCACCTCGATGCGGGAGAAATCACCCTTCAACCAACGGGGAATGGCGGTCGCGGGAACGATGGTGGCGCCGAAGCCCTCGAAGGCGAGCGACGCCATCAGGCGTACGCCGTCGATTTCGGCCTGGACCGTCAACGTGACCCCGTTTGCCTCGGCGGCGCGGTTGATGATGCGACGCAGAGTCGCCGAACGGGGCGGCAGCAACAGCGGATGCTCGCCCAACCGAGTGATCGGAAGGGTGCGAAAACTCGACCAGGGATGATTGGAGTGGACCAGCAGAACCAGGTCTTCGGCGAACAAGGTGTGCACGCTCAGTTCCTTGTCGTCGACCGGGAGGTGGACGATGGCGGCGTCGATCTGACCCGACACCAAACGGGGGAGCAGGCTGGAAGTGCCCCCCTCGGAGATGATGGGTCGCACGTTCGGATGGGCCTTTCGCAAGGCGGTCAGGAATTGGGGCATCAGCCAGCGACCGGTGGTCCCGATCACTCCGATGCGGGTCTCGCCCGAGACCACGTCGTCGAGGGCCGAGATGTCGGCGGCGATCTCGTCCATTTCGCGCAGGATGCGCCGTCCCCGCTCCACGACCAACACACCCTCGTCGGTCAGATCCCCGGTGGCGCGGTCGATGAGGCTCACGCCGAGATCGCGCTCCAATTTGGCCACGTGGGCCGAGATGTTGGATTGCACGGTGAACAGGGCCCTGGCGGCCGCCGAGAACGACCCGTGGTCGGCGATGGCCACGAGGGAGGCGAGCTGGCGGATGTCCATCTCGAAAAATGATAACAAGTATCGCTGTTATCGACTTGAATGGTCACCAATTCACGTGCATACTTTCACATGGAAATCGTTAGGTAGTTCCCCCAACTGCCTGCGACATGATCCCAAAAAGCGGTTCCCCCAACCGCAGGGATCCAGGTTGAGAGGCCCCGCATCCCCCATGCGGGGCCTTTCCCGTTCTCGGGGAGCGTGTCGAGTCGGTCGACAGTGACGAACTCGGCGTTACCGTTCTGCCCGTGAAGTCGGCGGCATTCTTCGATCTCGATCGCACTTTGCTGATCGGCGCATCCGGTGCGGTCTTCTCCGAAGCCATGCGCGAGGCGGGTTTGGTGAGTCAGGCCATTCCCGGTGAGAAGGCGTTGTACGAACTCTTCAACCGCATCGGTGAGACGTTGCCGTCGATGGTGTTGGCGCGTCAAGCCGCCACGTTGGCCAAGGGCCGATCACGAGCCGACGTGCGTCGCGTGGCCGAGGCCGTCGCGCCGAGACTGTTCGCATTGGTTCCGGCCTACGCGCGACAGGTCATCGAGACACATCGTCGTGAAGGTCGGTCGTTGGTGATGGCGACGACGACTCCGGTCGATCTGGTGGAGCCTTTGGCGCGGGCCCTCGGATTCGACGACGTGGTGGCCACGCGTTACGGAGTACGCGACGACGGGACCTATGACGGCACCATCGACGGCCGCTTCGTGTGGAGCATCGGCAAGCTCGAATCGGTGCGCGAATGGGCGCAGGCCAACGACGTCGACTTGGGTTCTTCGTACGCGTACTCCGACAGCGTGTTCGACACGCCACTGTTGTCGGCGGTTGGCCACCCGACGGCGGTGAATCCGGACCCTCGCCTGATGGTGGTGGCGACGGCACGTCGGTGGCCGGTCGTGCATTTCGACGTTCCGGTCGGGGTCGCCAAGATTCCGGTGATCAACATGGAGCTGCAGCGCTTGCTGCTGCAGTTGGCGCGGCCGGAGTTCATCCCGTTCGCGAACTTCGACATCGACGGCACCGAACTGATACCCGTGGAGGGGCCCGCGATCATCTGCGGGAACCATCGCTCGTACTTCGACGTGATGGCGATCGCGGTCGCGGTGGCTCGCACCGGTCGACCGGTGCGCTTCCTCGGCAAGAAGGAGGTCTTCGACGCTCCGGTGGTGGGTCAATTGGCCACCGCTCTCGGAGGAATCCGGGTGGATCGTGGTACCGGCAGCGACGAACCGTTGCGCGCCGCCGCCGAGGCCTTGTCCGCCGGTGAGTTGGTCGCGATCATGCCCGAGGGGACCATTCCGCGGGGTCCGGCCTTCTTCGAACCGGTGTTGAAGGGTCGCTGGGGCGCGGCGACGTTGGCCATGCAGGCCAAAGTGCCGGTGGTTCCGGTCGGATTGTGGGGCACCGAGTTGGTGTGGCCACGTTCCTCGCGCTTACCCAATCTGCTGAACGTGACTCATCCGCCGACCGTGCGGGTCAGAGTGGGAGAGCCGTTGACGTTGCGCGGCAAGACCGCCGACAGCAACACCAAGAAGATCATGAGCGCGATCGTCGACTTGCTTCCGGCGGAGGCGCGCACGAAGCGCACGCCCACCGCGGACGAACTTCGACGTTCGTATCCCTCGGGTTACTCGGGAGATCCGACGAGCGAATCGACGCGTCGACCCGGTTCGGACTGAACCGGAACTCAGTCGGTGAAGGCTGGGCCGTCGAAGCGGTCGGTGGTGGTGAACGAACTCACCGGTTTGCGGGACAGTTTCGTGGCTCGCTTCACCGGATGGCCGAGGAAGATGGTCGCGACCAGCGCGTGATTCTCGGGCAATCCGAGCAGCGGACCGGCGACGGGCTCGGCGCGGGAGGCAAAGGTGGTGATGACCCCACCAAGGCCCTCGACGCGCGCCGCTAAGAGCACGTTCCAGCAGAACGGGTACACCGACGCACCGCCGGTGATGGGAACGCGACCGAGGTCCTTGTCCATCATCGCGATCGAGGACAAGTCGGCCGCCACGGCCAGCACCACCGGGATGGACGCGATCTCGGACAACAACAAATTCGGGGTGTTGCCCGGAGCCGTCGACGTCATCTCGTACGTCGCCGGAGGCACGACGGAGAACGGTGTCACGCCCGTGGCCGACAGCGCGACGTATTCGTCCCAGACCGGCTGCATCGCGGCGGCCAGTTGTTGGCGGACGGCCGCGTCCTTCACCACCGCGACGCGCCACGGCTGGCGGTTCCCACCACTGGGGGCGAAACGCGCGTTGTCGAGAACGCGCGTGATCGTGTGGTCGTCGACGGGCTCGTCGGTGAAGGCGCGCACCGCGCCGGTGCCCCGAATTCCGTCGACGAGATCCATCTCAGCGGCCTCCGGCCACCTTGGCCCGCACGATGTTGAGTGCGGAACCGGCCTTGAACCATTCCACCTGTTCGGGGCTGAAGGTGTGCACGCCCTCGAAGTCGATGGTGGTGCCGTCGGGCTTCACGATCTGGCAGGTGACGTTGCGCCCCGGGACCGGCGGAAGGTTCAACACGTTGATGCGGTCGTCCTCGCCGATGAGTTCGTAGGTGTTCGGGTCGGCGAACGTGAGCGGCACGAGCCCCTGCTTCTTCAGGTTGGTCTCATGGATGCGGGCGAACGAGCGCGCGAAGATCACCACGCCACCGCGGAACCGGGGCTCCATGGCGGCGTGCTCGCGCGACGACCCCTCGCCGTAGTTGCGGTCACCGATGGCGCACCAACGGATTCCCGCCCGGCCGTAGTTCTTGGCGATGTCGGGGTACGAACGACGCGCACCGTCGGTGACGTCCTTGCCTTCGCCCACCGCACCGTCGAACGCGTTGACCGCACCGATGAAGAGGTTGCCCGAGATGTTCTCGAGGTGGCCGCGGTAGGTGAGCCACTTGCCAGCCGCCGAGATGTGGTCGGTGGTGCACTTTCCCTGGGCCTTCATCAACACGGGCAGACCGAGATAGTCCTTGCCGTCCCAGGCGGGGAACGGCTGCAGCAACTGCAGGCGATCGCTGGTGGGGCTGACGGCCACGGTGACACCGCTGCCATCGGCGGGCGGGGCGGTGAACGTGTTGGAGCCCTTGTCGTAACCGCGCGCGGGGAGCACCTCGCCCACCGGTGCGTCGAGCTTCACTGGCGAACCGTCGGGGGCGGTGATGGTGTCGACGGTGGGATCGAAGTCGAGTCGACCGGACAACGCGATGGCCATCACGGTGTCCGGTGACGTCACGAA
>SYCH01000105.1 GCA_005787025.1 Actinomycetota bacterium
GGTTACGGCGCCGGCTGGGATCTGCGTCCGGCCGAGGTGTTGCGTCGCAACTTCTGGTTCTGCACCATCGACGACCCCTCCACCATCGATCTGCACGACGTCATCGGCGACGACCACATCATGGTCGAGGTCGATTACCCCCACGGCGACAGCACCTGGCCGAACACGCAATCGATTCTCCGCGACGCGTGGGGACACCTCTCCCCCTCGCTGTTGCGCAAGTTGTGCTGCGAGAACGCCGCCGCGTTGTATCGCCAGCCACTCCCCCCGCGAATCGTTCCGTGAGCACCATCGCCGATCTGATCCGTGCCCGCTTGGGCGACGACCACGCCGGCTACGTCTTCGAGGGTTCCGTCACCTCCTGGGACGACGTGGTGCGCGAGTCCACTCGACGCGCGTCGTTCCTGCGCGAGCACCTGGACCCCGCCGCCAAGCCCCACGTGGGCGTGTTGTTGGAGAACACCCCCGAGTATCTGTACTGGATCGGCGCGGCGGCGCTCACCGGCTCGTGCATCGTCGGCATCAACCCCACGCGACGCGGCGCCGAGTTGGCGCGCGACGTGCGCCACACCGACTGCCAGATGATCGTCACCGATGCCGCCGGGCATTCGACCTTCGACGGACTCGACTGCGGAGTACCCGCCACGGCGTTCGTCGACGTCGAGACCGTGCGCCCGACGCTTCCACCGTTCGACGCCGAACTCCTGGCGAACAGCGCACCCGACGGGTCGCTGCCCCTCTTCTTGCTCTTCACCTCGGGCTCCACCAGCGCACCCAAGGCGGTGGTGTGCACCAACGAGCGCATGGCCACCACCGCGGTGCGGGCCGGCCAGATCTACGGAGTCGTGCGCGACGAGGTCTGTTACAGCCCGATGCCGTTGTTCCACGGCAACGCGCTCATGGCCTGCTGGGGACCGGCATTGGCCGTGGGCGCGACGCTGGTGCTGCGACGCAAGTTCTCGGCCAGCGGCTTCCTCGACGACGTGCGCGCTTACGGGTGCACCTACTTCACCTACGTCGGGCGCACGATCGCCTACGTGTTGGGCCAACCACCCACCGCCGTCGATCGTGATCACCGACTGCGACTCGGATTCGGAACCGAAGCCAGCGCTCTCGACCGCGAGCGCTTCCTCGAACGATTCGGATGCGAACTGGTGGAAGGGTACGGATCCAGTGAGAGCGTGGTGGCCATCATCCGCACGCCGGACACGCCGGCCAACGCCCTGGGTCGCGAACGGCCCGACATGGCGGGCAAGGTCGTCATCGTCGACCCCGCCACCGACGCCGAGTGCCCGCGGGTGATCTTCGACGAACATGGTGCCATCACGAACCCGGAATGCATCGGCGAGATCGTCAACACCGCGGGCGGATCCACGTTCGAGGGCTACTACAACAATCCCGAGGCCTCCCGCGAGCGCGTGCGCAACGGCTGGTACTGGACCGGCGATCTGGGCTATCGCGACGTCGACGGCTTCTTCTATTTCGCCGGGCGGAGCGCGGATTGGCTGCGCGTCGACAGCGAGAACTTCGCCGGCGCCCCGGTGGAGAACATCATCAGCCGTTTCCCCGGTGTGGTGATGGCGGCGGTGTACCCCGTGCCGGATCCGGTCACCGGCGACATGGTGATGGCGGCCATCGAGATGAACTCCACCACCACGTTCGATCCCGACGCGTTCGACCGATTCCTCGACACGCAACGCGATCTGGGGACGAAGTGGTCGCCCCGAATCGTGCGGGTCACGGGTGCGATGCCCTTGACCGCGAACAACAAGGTGCACAAGCCACCGTTGCGCGCCGAGAAGTGGCGCACCGGCGAGACCCTCTACTGGCGACCCGAGCGGGGCGATCGGCTACGAACAATGACCGACGACGACAAGACCACCCTCGAACGTTCCTTCGCCGCGAACAAACGGGCCCACGTTCTGAGCGGACCCTGACCCGGTCAGGAGTTGGCCGAGGTCCAGGTCTGCCAGGTCTCGATGCATTCGGGTAGTTCACCCTTTCCTGTTTGGCTACGCGGCCAATTCGCATCGGGCAGTCCGACGGGCGGGTTCGCCATGTCGTGTCCGTACCACAACAGGTGTCGACGACGCGCGAACAACCAGCGACCGTTCACGCGCTGGTAGGTGTCGTGATACTGGATCTGATGGATGATCCACTTTCCCTCGACGTCCTCGATCTCGCCCCGACAGCTGACGACACCCGAGGCGTTGTCCTGATCGCTCACGTCGATCACGTGATTGCCGACCATCAGGATCACCCGACCCAGCGAACCCATCTGCGCGTCGAAGCTCTGCCGCAGTGCATCGGTGCCCGCGGTTTCGCGGGTGACCTTGATGTCGGGCACGAACAGACGGGCGAGATTGGCGGTGTCACGGGCTCCGTACCACACGGCGTAACGACTGGCCAGCTGTCGTATCTCCTCGCACGCGCTCAACCATGCGATGGGATCGGCGTCGCGTAGTTCGTCCATGGTTCAACGTCCTCCGGGGAGCGGGTGCGGGTGCGCGGTCGGCTGCAACAGGGCGTCGGTGCCTCCGTCGACGAACAACACCTGACCGACGACGTACGACGCGTCGGCCGACAACAAGAAGTGAATGGCGCCGGCGATCTCCTCGGGTTGGCCCCACCGTCCCCGGGGAATGGGGATCATGTCGAGCGAGTCCTTCACCCCGGGCATGTCCAGCAACGGTCGGGTCATGCCGGTGTCGATGACGCCGGGCGCCACGGCGTTCAGACGGATTCCCGACGCCATCCATGCGGCCGCCTGCGAACGCACCCAGAACGCGATGGCCAATTTGCCCGCGGGGTACGCGAGGAACGTGTTGGGGGTCGTGTGGCGCGCGACCAACGACTCCTCGTCGCCGTTCAGGTAGGCCATGGCCTCCTCGACGGGCAGACCCGGCGTCATGGTGGTGCTGTTCGACGAGATCATGACGACCGCCGGATTCGACCCCTTTTCCAGACACCCCCGCAGACCCTCGACGACGGCCAGGGTTCCGAAGTAATTGACCCGAACCACGAGTTCGTTCGGTGCGGGAGTGCTGACGCCGGCGCAGGGCACCAATCCGTCGAGAACTCCCCCGCACGCGACCGTGACTTCCTCGACGATCCGACGACGATCGTCGGCCTTGGAGAGATCACCGATCACGTCGGCGTCGCGCATGTCGACCCCGATCACCCGATGCCCCTCGGCCACGAGACGCTGTTTGGTGGCCGCCCCGATTCCCGACGCCGACCCCGTGACACAGACCGTTCCCATTCCGTCCCCTTCGCTTTCTGACAGTGTGTCAGATCGGCGCCGTCGCGGACCATCGCAATCGGTCGACACTGACTACGGTGATGTCATGTCTTGGGTCGTCCGTTCCGTCGTCTGTCGCGAATTCGCTCCCCTCGATCGTCTGGTGATCGAGCAGAAGCCCGCCCCCGAACTCTTCCCCGGCTGTGTGCGCGTGGACGTGTCGGCCTGCGGAGTGAAC
>SYCH01000106.1 GCA_005787025.1 Actinomycetota bacterium
ACCCGTCCGTTCATGGCCTGTCCCCAGAACACGCAGAACCGTGAGCAGGTGTCGATGGCGCCACCCCACATGTGGGAGAACTTCACGTCGTCCAGTTGCGGGAACGTGCGGAAGAAGTGGGTGCTGAGACGCGCCCAACTCTCGGGTCGACTCTCGAGTTCGGAGTTCATCTTCCCGCGGAAGTAGTAGATGGCGTCGTAGCCACCCCACAGAATGCGGTTGTCCTCGGTGAGTCGGTAGTAATGGAACTGATTCGGGATGTCGCTCAATCCCTGCCGGTTCTTCCACCCGATACGACCCAACTGCTCGTCGCTGAGGGGCTCGGTGACCATGCAGTAGTCGTACACCGGGATGATGTAATTGTTCAGTCGCTTGAGGAGCGGCTTGAACGCGTTGGTGGCCAAGGCCACCTTGCCGGCGCGCACGCGACCCAAGGGTGTCTCGACCAGAACCCCCACGCCGTCGCGCTCGATGGATGTCGCCTTGGTGTCCTCGTAGATTCGCACACCGAGAAATTCGGCGGCGGCCTTGAGGCCCCACACCAATCGAGCCGGATCCACGATGGCGGCCAGATCGTGTCGCCACAATCCTCCGGTGTACGTGGGTGAGTTCACCTGGGCGCGCATCTGTTCGGCGTCGAGCCACGTGACCTTCTGGCCGAGTTGACGAAGTTGCAGGTAGTCCTCGCGCAAATCGTCGGTGTAACCCGCCGGGTGCAGGTCGGAGGCCACGTCGATGACACCCGTTCGTTCGTAATCGCAGTCGATGTTGTACCGCTCGATGGCTTTCTCGATCTCGTCGAGATTCTGGATGCCCAGTTCCTCGAGTAGCGGCAATTCGTCGCCGAAACGGGCCTGACCGTTGGCCACGCCGTGCGTGAGTGATGCCTCCATGAAGCCGCCGTTGCGACCGCTGGCGGCCGAACCGATCTCGTGGGCGTCTATCAGCACGACGTCGCGCGAGGGGTCGCGCTCCTTGGCGATGATCGCGGTCCACAAACCGGTGTAACCACCGCCCACGATGCACAGATCGCAGGTTTCCGTGCGCACGAGCGTCGGGTTCGCGAAGGGTTCGTCGGCATCCTCGTACCAATACGGGTACGGGTCGGCGTCGGCGATCGCCTCGAGGCTCAACGGGTCGAACTCGGAGTCGCCCTGGATTGACACAAAAATCACCCTTTCGGGTGCTCACGCTACCTCAGGGTCGCTCGGGGGAGGTGTCAAGACTTTCGCAGCGTGCCGTGATTCCCAACGACCCCAGAGCCAGAACGATGCTCCGACGTACAGCCAACCCGCCACGATGTCGATGACATAATGCTCACCGAAATAGACGAGGGTGAGTGCCATCGCGAGTGGAAACAGCAGTGAGACCCCGCGCCACCATCCGTTGGGCATCCGAGTCCAGAAGAACACCACCACGAACAACGCGAAGGCGGCGTGCAACGACGGGATAGCCGCGGTGGGGTTGGCCCATTGCTGGCCCTTCAGTAAGACACTGTTGACCGTCTCGAGTCCCAGTTCGCTCCAACCACGTCCGGTGGGGCGAGAGAGGGGCTCCATGATGCGGTACCGGAATTTCTCACTGGCGGCCATCCACGGGGGAGCGGTGGGCAACACGACGTAGGTGAGAACACCAGCGAAGAGAACCGTGGCGAAACGTCGGATGTAACGCAACCATTGATCACGAAAACGAATCCAGAGATACACCGACGTGGCCACGGGCACGAAGAAATGGGTGAAGTACACGAGTGAACCGAGCACGTCGTACCACCGGACCGAGGTCTCGAGAAACCGCTCCTGCATCCAGGTGTTCGGGTCGGTGCCGAGGAACAACGCACGGTCGATGTTGCGTGGTGCCTCGACCTGCAAGGGGAATCCGAAGGTGTCGGCGATTCCGCGGCTGTAGTCATAGGACAACCACATGGCGGCGTAAAAGACCAAGTCGACCACCATCTGGCGTTGCTTGGCGAACGGTTTGCCGATGTTGCCGACGAGGAACGCACCACCGACCCAGCCGAGCACGGCCAAGCGGGCGACGGGAAGGCCGTTGGCTTGGAACGACCAGACGAAGACCAGCCCGTACAGCACGAGCGCGACGAGGCGGACGTTCTTCAGCGTCATGAATGCCGTGGTGCTCGACGTAGCGAGCGTGGGATTACTTGGTGGATTCTTCGAGCGCGCGACGAACCAAGACTTTGGCCAGGTGTGTGCGGTACTCCACGCTGGCATTGTTGTCCTTCGACGGCGATGCCTCGGCGACGGCGAGTGCGGCGGCATCGGCGATGGAGGCGCCACCGCCCAGCGCCTTGCTGACGCTGGTGGCCAACACCGGGGTCTGTCCCATGTTCACCAGGGCCACACCCGAACCGTTCGAACCGCGCCACGCGGCCACACCGACGATCGCCCAGTCCTGGGCGCGACGATTGAACTTCTGGAAGCTCCAGCCGGCACCGTTCATCTTCGGGACGCGGATCTCGGTGATCATCTCGTCGGCGGCCAGATCGGACTCGAGGAACCCCTTGTAGAAGTCGGCGGCCTTGATCTCGCGGGTGCCGTTGGGGCCTTGCACCACGTAGGTGGCGCCGAGCGCGAGCGTGGTGGCGGGAAGATCCGAAGCGGGGTCGGCGTGGGCGATGGTGCCTCCGATGGTGCCACGGTGACGCACCTGCGGGTCACCGACGTATCCGGCGGCGTGAGCCAGCAAGGGAACGTGTTGGGCCAGGACCGGCGACTTCTCGACGTCCATGTGACGCGTGAGAGCGCCGATGGCGATGTGGTCGCCGGCGTCGCGAATGTAGGAAAGGTCCGTGACGCGCGCGATGTCGACCAGCACGGTCGGTTGGGCCAGACGCAACTTCATCATGGGCAACAGGCTGTGACCACCGGCGAGGAACTTGGCCTCGTCGCCGTACTCACCGATGAGCGAGATGGCCTCGGCGGCCGATCCGGCGCGAACGTAATCGAAGGAAGCAGGAATCATCTCAGGGCCTCACTTACCGGCCGCGGCGAGCACGGACTTGACGATGTTGGGGTAGCCGGTGCATCGGCACAGGTTGCCCTCGAGGCCGATACGAATGTCGTCCTCGGTGGGATGGGGGTTCTCCTTGAGCAGGCTGGTCGCGGCCATCACCTTGCCAGGGGTGCAGTAACCGCACTGCAGACCGTGGTTCTCCATGAAGGCCTTCTGCATGGGGTGCAGGGTTCCGTCGGCGGCGGCCATGCCCTCGATGGTGGTCACGCTCGAACCGTCGGCCTGGACGGCCAACACGGTGCAGCTCTTGACGGCTTCGCCGTCGACGTGAACGCTGCACGCGCCACACGACGACGTGTCGCAGCCGACATTGGTGCCCGTGAGTTCGAGGACCTCGCGGATGTAGTGGACCAACAGTGTGCGCGGCTCGACGTCGCTCACGTGCTGCTTTCCGTTGACAGTGACGCGGATCTCCACGGTGTACCCCCTTGACGGCCGAAGTCGACGACGTCGCCGACCTGCATTCTGCCCGATCAGGGGATCTCCCCGCTCACCGGACCTCCCTACCGTAGACGCTGGATGACCGGCTCTGGAAGTGCCGACGCCCCCGTCACGCTCGGCCCGTACAAGGCCGCGGCGATGGCTTCGGCGCCGTCGACGAGTCGGGGACCGGGTCGAACCACCACTGCATCGGCATCGATGGCCCACACGGCCGCTCGCGGGGGTAGGCGATCCAGGATTCCGCGAGCCTGTTCCATCGCACCGGCAAGGTCGTATCCGCACGGAGAGACGATGATGTGATCCGGATCGATGGCATCGATGGCCTCCCAATCGGTGGGGACCGAACGCCCGCCGGGAATCGCCAGCACCGGCTCGGCACCCGCCGCTCGCACGACGTCGGGCACCCAATGGCCGCCCACGAAGGGCGGGTCCACCCACTCGAGCACGAACACGGTGGGACGCGCGCGGTCCCCGCGGGCTGCGTCGGTGGCGGTGGCGAGGTCGGCCAGTCGCCCGCGCAACGACTCGACGAGACGACGCCCACGTTCGGGGACTCCGGCGGCATCGGCGACGGTTTGCACGGAGTCGATGACCTCGTCGAGGGTTTGGGGGTCGATCTGTAACACGGTGGCGCGACAGTTCAAGCGAGCGACCGCCTCGTCGACGTCGCCGCTCGGCACCGCGCACACGCGACAGAGATCCTGACTGAGGATCAGGTCCGGATCGCAACGCGACAACGCGTCCTCGTCGAGACGGTACAACTCGTCGCCGGCGGCCAATCGTCGGCGCACCAGTTCGTCGATCTCGAGTGGCGTGAGGTGTTTGGTGTCCATGCCCCCGACGACGATCTCGCGACCGACGCGCGCCGCGGGCGGGTAGTTGCATTCGAAGGTCACCCCGAGCAGGTCGTCGGCGAGTCCGAGATCGAAGACGATCTCGGTGGTCGAGGGCAACAGGCTCACGATGCGCACGAGCCGACAGTAGGCGATCTGCCACGATGGAGGCATGGGCGGGTCCGCGAATTCGACGGGATGGCAACAGCTGGTCGACGGCGTCGATCTGCCGTTTCATCGCGACCTCGTGGTGCCGACGTTGCGCGAGGTGCGATTGGCCATTCCGAACCCCGATCCCGTGGCCGACGTGGTCGAGGCGGCTCGTTCGGCCGTCACGAGCACCTTGGGATCGGCGGTGACCCCGGGGATGACGGTGGCGGTGGGCGGTGGAAGTCGTGGTCTCACCCAACGCGTCGACTTGTTGCGTGGAACGATCCTCGGATTGCGCGATCTCGGCGCCGAACCCTTCGTGGTGCCGGCCATGGGAAGCCACGGTGGTGGCACCGCCGAGGGACAGGTGAAGATGCTCGAATCACTCGGCATGACCGAGGAAACACTCGGCGCCGAGATTCGCGCCACCATGGCCACCGTGGAGGTGGCCCGCACCGCGTCGGGAATGCCCATTTATCTCGACGAGCACGCGGCGGCGGCCGATCGCATCCTTCCCGTCAATCGGATCAAACCGCACACGTGTTTCAAGGGACCCATCGAGAGCGGTTGCACCAAGATGGCCGTGGTCGGCTTCGGCAAACAGCCCGGTGCGGCGCAGATCCACTCCTGTGGTCCGGTCGAGATGCGCGAGCGATTGATGGATGGAATCGTGGCGTTGCGCTCCACGGGGCGTTTGCTCGGTGGGGTCTCGTCACTGGAATCCGCGGGCGGAAACGTGGTCGACGTGCGTGGCCTCACGTCCGACGACGTCGGTGGTGAGGTCGAGCGTCGACTGACCGAGCGGGCCCGCGAACTGGTGCCACCTCTGCCCTTCGACGAGATCGACGTGCTCATCATCGAGCGTGGAGGCAAGGACATCTCGGGCACCACCATGGACCCCAACGTCACGGGTCGCTACTGGGTGCACGGGCTCGACGATCTGGCGCGACCACGGGTGGCGACCATCGTGTTGCTGGGCATCACCGAGGTGTCCGCGGGCAACGTTTTGGGAATCGGACTGGCGGACTTCATCCCGGTCGAGGTGGCCACGCGCATCGATTGGCAGAAGACCTATCTCAACTGTTTCACCGCCGGACCCTCCGGGGTGCGTCGGGCGCGCATGCCGATGGTGCTACCCGACGAAGCGTCCTGTGTGAAGGCCGCGCTCAGCATGTGCGGCCGAGGGGTGGACGAACCAAAGCGCGTGGTGCGCATTCGCTCGACGCTCCATCTCACGACGTGTTGGGTGAGCGAGCCGTTGCTCGGCGTGCTCCCGCCCGGTGCGACCCTCCTGGATTGATCAGCGGTCGTAGCGACGCAGGCCCGTCAGGGCGAAGACCGTGCTCACGAACAGCATGGCCACCATCGCCACGAGACCGCCCCACGTTTGAGCCCACGTGATGTCACCGAGAAAGCCTTGACGGGCGAAGCGGAGAATGTTCGTCATCGGGTTCACCCGCGCGCAGGCCCGCAACCAACCACTCATCTCGGACAGGGGGACCTGTGACGTCGACAAGAAGATGCCGAAAAAGATGGCGAACTGGGTGAGGGTGGCCGCACCCATGTTGCGCATGCGGAACGTGAGGCCGAGTGCGAGACCGCAGGCGCTGAGAGCCACCATCACCGAGGCCACGATCACCATGGCGATCGCGACCGGTCCGCCCGGGGTGTGCAGACCGCCGAGGAAGCTGACGAGAATCACGAAGGTCACCGGCACGACGCTGCGGGCGATGGCAGCGGCGTACGAGCCGAACACGATGACCGATCGGCGAGCGGGCGCCATCAACACACGATCGAAGAAACCGGTCTCCATGTCGTTGAGCAGGCC
>SYCH01000107.1 GCA_005787025.1 Actinomycetota bacterium
ATGGCCCAAGGCTGACAACATCTCGGGAACACTCAGACCGCTCGGAGCGTCGACGAATCGCTCGAGGCTCGTCTCCTGGCCGACGATGCCGGACAAGAATCGCTTGGCGAAGTCGTCGACCGCCGGTGTGATCGCGGACTCCATCACGACCTCCCCGGACGAGCCAAGGTTCCCGGTCGTGCGCCGGTGTCGGCGTCGAAACGTCGCGTCACCTCGCCGCGCACCATGGTGGCCAGATATCCCCTCACCGGCTGAATCAAGCGCGTTCCACCCGCGGGCAGATCGTGGAAGGCTTTCGGTGGTGACACGGTCAGATTCTCGAAGTCGATGACGTTGATGTCGGCGCGCAAGCCGGGCATCAAACGACCCCGATCGGTGTAGCCGTACAAATCGGCGTTGCGTGACGTCTGCTTGGCCACCAGATACTCCAGGGGAATTCGCTCGCCCCGATGACGATCACGGGCCCAGAACGTCAGTTGTGTCGTGGGCATCGTGGCATCGCAGATCAGGGTGACGTGCGCACCAGCGTCGCTCAAACCCGTCACGGTCTCGGGATGCGTCAACATCTTGCGCAACACTTCCTGGTTCTCGTGCACGTTCGGACCACCCATGAGCGCGCACATGGCCGCACCGTTCTGCTCGAGCAGGAAGTCGTACAGCACGCTCAGGATCGGTTCGCCCGTGCCGGCCGCGCGGGCACCGAGCATCTGGGACGGGTCCGGTTCGTAGTCCACCGGATCGGCCAACGGATACAGCATCGGTGCCGCCATTTGAAAGAGGTTGTACATGTTCGCCATGGACCCCGGCTGATCGACGGGGACGTCGGCCTCGGACATGATCGCGGCCTTCACCTCCGGGCGGGCCATCTCTCGCGCGCGCTCGGCCAGAGGAAGGTGCGCCAACGCCATGTACGAGGGACGTCGTTGGAACGCGTGGTAACCCGACAAGCCCGAGGCCAATCCGATCGGTCGCGACGACACCTGCGGGAACAGACGAGCACCACTCTGATTCGCGTCGACCACCATGGCCAGCAATCGCTCCCACGTGTCGGGGGCGTAGTCCGGCGACTTCACCAGCGTGAACGTCACCGGTCGACCGCTGCGCCGCGAGAACTCGGCCATCAATGCCAACTCGCTCTCGGGAGTGAAACGCTCGCCACCCAATCCTTCGAGCTTGCCCACCGTGCCAGCCGGGATCATCTCGAACACACCACAACCGGCTTCGCGCATCGCCGACGACAACGCATCGATCTCGATGTCGGGAGCGAAGGTGCCGGGCACCGGCGAGCCATCGAGGGCGCGATGGCCGATGGTGCGTGAGGTGCTGAAGCCGGCCGCTCCGGCGCGCAGCGCGTCCACCACCAAACGTGACATCTCGCCAAGATCGTCCGCGGTGGCGTCCTCGTTGCGCGCGCCCCGCTCACCCATGACGTAGTAACGCAACGCCCCGTGGGCCACTTGGGCGCCGATGTCGAGTGAATACTTCCGACTGGCGATGTAATCCATGTATTCGGGGAAGGACTCCCACCGTCCCCATTCGATGCCCTCGTACAGGGCCGTGCCGGGAATGTCCTCGACACCCTCCATCAATTCGATGAGGATCTTCTCGCTGCCGGGACGCACCGGCGCGAAACCCACACCGCAGTTGCCCATCACGACGGTCGTGGCGCCGTTGCCGGCCGACGGGTCCATGACCTCGTCCCAACTGACCTGCCCGTCATAGTGCGTGTGAACGTCGACCCAACCGGGCGTCACCACCGCGCCATCGGCGTCGATCTTCTCGCGCGCCGGTTCGTCGACCTCGCCCACCGCGACGATCAGTCCGTCGCGAACCCCGATGTCACCTCGACGAGGTGACGAACCGGTGCCGTCGACGATGGTTCCACCCGTGATCACGTAATCGAGCATGGCTCCCCCTCACGAAGCGGTCCTCCGACCGCTCCCCCACCCTATTTCCGGCGGGCCGCCAGGTACTTCATCGAGGCTTCCCGGCTCTCGGGGTCCCGCATGGCGTACACCAACGAGTCGGCGTCCTGGACCGATCGGCCGGTGCCGGCCATCTCTTCGGCGACGGCGTTGACGTGGGCCTTGGTCGCGCGCAACGCGTACGACGGCTTGGCCGCCAGCGATGCCGCGAGGGCGTCGACATGAGCGACCAATTCCTCTCGCGTCACCACCGTGTTGATCCAACGAAGCGACAGGGCCTCGGCGGCCGTGAAGGGACGGCAGGTGAGCACCAATTCCTTGGTGACGGCCGGACCCAGTTCACGAACGAGACGCGGGATACCACCCCATGCCAGGGGTATGCCGAGGTCGACCTCGGGAATCGAGAACAACGCGTCCTCGCAAGCGACCCGGAGATCGCAGGCCGCCACCAGCACCGCGCCACCGCCGATGCAACGACCGTGCACGGCCGCGATGGTCAACTGGGGCACGTCGGTGAGAGCGTTGGTCGCCAGACGCCCGAGGTCGGCTCCGTCGCGGGGGTTCCCCGAGGCCGGAGCGGCGAAATCACCCAAATCGAAGCCGGCGGAGAAGGCCCGGCCGGCACCTTCGACGATGACGACCCGAATATCGGATCGTTGATGCAGCCACGCGCAGATCTCGATGATCTCGGACAGAAGGACCGCCGACAGTGCGTTCAGCTTTGCGGGGCGGTCGAGGGTGATGCGACCCACCGAGCCCGACTCCGTCCACGTGAGGCACTCCAACGTCGGGGGCGCGGGCAACGGCGGGGACTCGGACGAACTCATTTACCGAAGTCAATCAGAGGAATCGTCGAACGGCCTGGATGCGGGTGGCCGACGGCAGCTTGGCGATTCTCACGACCGAACCGGTGTTGGGTGCCTCGATCCAATGGGTGGCACTGATGGCGATCCCCACATGGCTGATCTGGGTCGGGTTGATGCTGGAGTAGGTGAAGATCAGATCGCCGGCCTGAATGGGCGTCGTCTTCCAGTCGATGACGACGCCGAGTTTGGATTGGGCGAGACTCTGGTGCGGCAGCTTCACTCCGGCCACGGCGTAACTGGCCAGGGTGAGGCCCGAGCAGTCGTACGTGGACGGTCCGGCCGTGGCGAACTTGTAGGGCTTGCCCACCTGGGCGTGAGCGAAGTCCAGGACCAACTGCAACTTGCTCGTGGGAGTGGGCACGACTCGTGCCGGTGTTGCCGGCGGGACATTCGCCGAACTGGATGCGACCGCCGAACTCGAGGATGTCGAAGCACCGGCCGGCAGTTTGATGATCTGCCCGGGAACGATGACGCTCGTGCGGGTGAAGTTGTTCGCGGTCAACAGAGCGCTCAGAGAC
>SYCH01000108.1 GCA_005787025.1 Actinomycetota bacterium
CCAGATGCTCGACCTGGCCACCCTCATCACCAACGACCCCTTCGATCGCACCCGACCACTCTGGCAGTTTGTCGTCATCGAAGGACTCGACGGCGACCGTGCGGTGCTGGTGGAGAAACTTCATCACTCCATCGCCGACGGTGAGGGCAGCGTGCAACTGTCGTTGCAGTTCTTCGACTTCGAACGAGACGCACCCGAACCCACGCCACTGGACTGGGAGCCGACATCGGACTCGACATCGATGCTCAACGTCGACTTGTGGCGAGAGGTGTTGTCCGGCCCGCTCAAATTGCCGATGGCGTTGGTGAAGCAGATTCGCGATCTGGTCGCCGACCCCGCGCAGATTTCGGCCAACGGTTCGGCGACCATCGATTCCCTGCGTTCGGCGCTGGGTCAGATGACCGACATCGAGCCGGCCCGCTCGCCGCTGTGGACCACCCGTTCGTTGCGCCGACGCGCCGAGGTTCTCCGTGCCCCATTCGTCGACACCCGTGACGCCGCTCGTGCTCTCGGCGGAACTCTCAACACGGCACTGCTGTGCGCCGCCGCTGACGCCGCCGGGCGTTATCACCGCGCCCTCGGTGCTCCCGTCGAACATCTCCGGGCGTCGATGGCCATCAGTACTCGCAAACAGACCGGTGACGGCGAGGCCACCAACGCGTTCTCGCTGGCCCGCATGCTGGTTCCCACCACCGAGATGGAGGTCCGCGACCGATTCGCCGCGGTGAACAAGGCGACCATCGATGCCACCGGTGCCTCGGCGGCCTCCTTGGTCGACACCGCGGCCAGGCTCGCCACGTCGCTCCCCACCGCTCTCATCACCCGGGTGGCCCGACTGCAGTCCCAAACCGTCGACTTCGCCACGTCGAACGTGAAGGGAACCCCGATTCCGGTGTTCGTCGCCGGATCGGAGATCGTCGACAATTTCCCCCTCGGCCCGCTCGGTGGAGTGGCCTTCAACCTCACCTTGCTCTCCCACGTCGGCAGCCTCGACATGGGCCTGAACATGGATGCCGGTGCGGTCACCCATCCGGAAGTTATGCGCGACTGCCTGAACGACGCGTTCGCGGACCTCGTGAGCGCGTCACGAACGAAGAAACGCTCGACGGGTTCGAAGCGCGCGAAAAAGTGAACGCTCAGCCGCGGACGGCGGAGGTGAGCAGATTGCGAACGTCGAGCAGGAGATCGCTGACTTCGTCCGCCGAGACCAGTTCGCGCCGCACCATCTGGGCCAGAGCAGAATCGATCGTCGACAGGGCACGGTCGATCACCTCGGCCGACACGACCTTGATGTCGTTGATGTCGAGTTCGACGATTTCTTCGGCCACCTGAGCTGTCATCGGATTCTCCCTCTTCATCGTCTCCGAATCCGGTAAACCCGAAATCGGATGCCTCCACGTGAACGTAACGCACGTTCGGACTCGATGTGTGCATCGTATACCTGAGGTGTCCGACACATCGGGCACCCCGACCACCCCGTCCCCGCGATGCATCGTGCCCACCAACTCCCACGACCTACGATCCGGACATGGAATTGAACGGAGCCGGAACCGTCGTCACGGGTGCGTCGGGCGGAATCGGCGACGCGCTCGTGCGACGATTCCACGCCGCGGGGGCCAAGGTCGTGGCCAGCGACGTGAACAACGAGGGAATCTCGGCGTTGGCCACCGAATTGAACGCGATTCGCCCCAACTCCGTTCTCGCTGTCACGGCCGACGTGTCCACCGAGGACGGGAATCGCGAACTGGTGTCGGTCGCCCGCCACTTCCTCGAAGCAGATGGTGGTCCAGGAATCGACTTGTTCTTCGCCAACGCCGGCGTGGGTGGCGGAACGCTCCTGGAGTCCACCACCGAGTCGCAATGGGACCTGGCGTTCGCCGTGAATGTTCACGCCCATCGCTGGGCGATGAAGTATCTGGTCACGGATTGGCTCGCTCGTGGCCGCGGCTACTTCTGCTCCACCGCGTCGGCCGCCGGTCTCCTCAGCCAGATCGGGTCGGGCCCGTATTCGGTGACCAAGCACGCGGCCGTGGCCTTCGCCGAATGGGTCTCCATCACCTACGGCGACCGGGGCGTGAAGGTCAGTTGTCTGTGCCCCCAAGGCGTCAACACCAACATGTTGCGTCAGAGCGACGACAGTGGCTTCGCCGGTGCCACCAACGTCGTGCGCGCCGCCGGTGTGGTGCTGGAACCGTCCGAGGTCGCCGACGTGGTGGCCGAGGCCATCGCCGACGAACGCTTCCTCATCCTTCCGCACCCCGAGGTGGCCGACTACGAGCAACGCAAGGCCACCGACCGCGAACGGTGGCTCGCCGGTATGCGCAAACTCCAGGCCCGTGTGTTCGGAGATCACTGAGCGTGGCCCCCAAGTCCACCACGGATCAGGCCGACGTGCTGCGCAGCATCGGGCTCGTGGCCGGTGAGGAAGTTCGATTCCGTCGCGCCGATCGTGGCCGTTGGCAATCCGGCCGGATCTCGTGCGTCGAACGAGACGGGAGCATCACGGTGTACGACTCCCACGGTGCCGCTCGATCGTTGCGTCCCGAGAAGCTCGAGGTCCTCCGACCCGGGAAACGTCGCAAACCCGTCTGGACCCCGGTCACCGAGGTGGCGGTCACCTGGGAGCAACTCACCCTCTTCTGAGCGACTACCCTCGCCGCATGGGCGTACGACTGGATCCTGAAGACGAATACATGCACGAGCTCGGCCCCGAGTCGAACTTCAACGAGAGCATGTACATCAACTGTTTCGACCCGACCAACAAGGTCGGCGGCTGGTTCCGCATGGGCAACCGCGCCAACGAGGGTTACGCCGAGATGACGGTGTGCATTTATCTGCCCGATGGCTCGGTGGCGTTCATGTTCAAGCGCCCCACCATCGAGAACAACGACCAACTCGACGCCGGTGGGCTCACCTGGACCATGGTGAAGCCTTTCGAGGAGCTGCGCATAGACTTCACGGGCAAGGTCGTCGTCCTGGCCGAGCCCACCCAGATGGTCGACCCCAAGACGGCATTCAAGAACAACCCCTATGCCGAGTGCGAGGCCCACATCACCTTCACTGGTCAGGGTCGTTCCAGTATGTTCGGCGGCGAACCCGACACCCCTCACGAGGCGCCGGGTGAGGAGTTCGCCAAGGGTCATTACGAACAACTCGTGCAGGCTCACGGAAGCATCCGTGTCGGAGACCAAGAGTGGGAGATCGACGGCTTCGGCTTGCGTGACCACTCGTGGGGTCCTCGTTACTGGCAGGCACCGTGGTACTACCGGTGGTTGACCGCCAATTTCGATCAGAACCTGGGCTTCATGTTGTCGCGCGTGGCCAAGAAGAACGGTCCCGGCACCCGGGGCGGATTCGTGTGGGAAGACGGCCAGATGCACCTGTGCGACCACGCCGAGATCTCGACCGTGTTCCAGGGCGAGGACACCTACCACGACAAGATCGAAGCGGTTCTGCGCAGCAGTCGTAGCCAGCGTGAGTGGCGTTTCACCGGTGACGTGATGAGTCTCATCCCGCTACGCAACCGCCGCCAGACTCCCGACGGCGAGTGGCTCACCACCCGCATCAGCGAGGGAATGACCCGCTGGGAGATGGTCTCCGACGAGCACAAGGGCAAGGTCGGTTACGGACTGTCGGAATACCTCGACCAGATCATCGACGGCACACCGGTGGGCACCGCGGAATAAACGGCGCTGGTCACGCCGTCTCAGACGAGTGAGACGGCCACGTCGGCCAGTTCCCGCAGTAGGCGTTCCAGTTCGCTCGCGGGCAGTTCCACGCCCTCGCCGTACAACTTCACCTTGGGTTCGGTGCCACTGGGCCGGATCTGCAGGCGCACTCCCCGACCACCTTCCTCATCGAGCCACAAACGCACCAGGTTCGCTTCCGGGTAGTCGAGCACGGACACCACGTTTCGTCCGCCGATCGCACGCGGGGGCGTCGCCAGCAGGGCTCGCACCAGACTGGCCCCCGACGACGGATCCATCTTGATGCTGCGCTCGGCGGTGACGTGTCGACCGAATCTCGCCGCGATGGAATCCAACCGTCCCTCGATCGTGGTCCCCTCGTCCGCCGCCAGACCGGCGATCTCGGCCAACAACACCGCGGCGGCCAAGCCGTCCTTGTCGAGCGGACGATTCGCCACCAGATAACCCAGAGCTTGCTCGTAGGCGAACACCAGTCGAAGACCATCGGCCCTCATCGCCGCATCGGCGATCCACTTGAATCCGGTGAACGTCTCGCGGTACTCCACCCCGTGGGCGACCGCCATCTCGCCCAACAAAGACGACGACACGACGGTGGTCTCCACCAATCGGTCCGAACCCGTCGTGTGCCGCAGGATGTGATCGGCGAACAACCAGCCGATCTCGTCGCCCCGCAGCAAGCGCCACTCGCCCGCCCCACCGCTCGGAACGGCGACACCGAGACGATCGGCGTCGGGATCGTTCGCGATCACGACGTCCAGGGATTCGCGACGACCGAGTTCGATCACCATGTCCATCGCTCCCGGCTCCTCGGGATTGGGAAACACCAC
>SYCH01000008.1 GCA_005787025.1 Actinomycetota bacterium
CGGAACGGCCAGAACGGCATCGGGCGCCTTGGCGGCGATCGCGTTCACCTGAGCCACCGGCGGGGCGCTGTCGGTGGCCTCGATGGTCTGCTCGTCGACGATGGTGATGCCGTAGTCCGGCGCGATCTCCTTGAAGGCCTCGGAGTACACCTGACCGAACTCGTTGTTCACCACGAACACCGCCACGTTCGCGCCGTCAGGGAAACGCTCGGCGATGAGAGCGGCGTAAGCCTTGGCCTCGACGGTGTAGGGAATCAAGAGACCGGTGGTCCACGGGTACTCCTCGGCGTTGCCCCACGAGGGCGAACCGGTCAGGGCCAGCAACTGCGGGAAGCACTCCTCGTTCAGGAGGTCGCGAACCGCGGCGTTGTTGGGGGTTCCGATGATCCCGGAGAAAACGTTCGCACCGGAGTCGAGCAACTTCTCGACGGCGGCGGGGGTGAGGTCCTTGTTGTACTGATCATCCTCGATCTGCACCTCGATGGTGACGTCACCGAGCAACTTCTGTTCGTTCGCCCACGCGATGTAGGCCTCGAAACCGTCCTTCACCGGTGCGAAAGCGGTGGCGGCCACGCCACCGGACAAGGGCATGGCGCTACCGATCTTGATGGTGCCCTCGATGGGGGCCTCGGCCCCGTCGGGGTCGACACAGTCTGCGGTGTCGACCGCCCACGAATCGGCAGGGGCCTCGGTGCTCGGGGCCTCGGACGTCGGAGCTTCCGACGTGGGAGCCTCGGTGCTCGGGGCCTCGGATGTGGTCGAGTCGTCGTCTCCGCCACAGGCCGCGATGGTCAACGCGCCCGCCATGGCCAAGGCGAAGACGCGAGTAGTCGTGCGCTTCACAGGGTTTCCTCCCAACATGTGCACCGGGGGGTGCAATTTCGCGGACAGAGGTTTCTGTCCGCGCAACAGTCTACGAGACCGTCACGAGCCACGGGATGTCGGGGATGGGTCAGCGCGACGTCGACGAGCCAACCGGCCGCGGGACGATGACCACGATCTTGCGCCCGAGACGCTTGGCCAGGCCAACCAAACCGTACGGGGCGGCGAACATGATCACCACGAGAACGAGTCCGAGGATGAGGGTCGCCGGCGACTGGTCGGCCCAACCGAACAAGGCCCCCAGGATTCCCGAATCGTTCGTGCCGATGTCTCGGGTGGTGCTGTCGAGCCACACGTACACCAATCCGCCGACGATCGGTCCCCACAGGGTCCCCGCTCCCCCCACGATCATCACGAGCAGGAAAACGATGGAGCCGAGCAACGTGACGTACTGACCGTCGGGGGTGATGACTCCCGACTTCAAGGTGGAGAGAACCCCGCCCAGCGAACACAACGCGGCCGACACCCCGAACACCAACACCTTGGTCGTGGTGAGGTTCACGCCCATCACCGCGGCCGCGGTTTCATTGTCTCGAATGGCCACGAGAGCGCGTCCGAATCGACTCTTCACGATTCCCCGACACACGAGGTAGGTGACGACGACGACGATCAACCCCAACCAGAACATGAAGACCGCACGACCCTCGCGGCCCTTCAATTCTCCGAGTATCGGCCACACCGGAACGTCCTCGTAGCGCACCGAGTCGATGCCCTTCGAGCCGTCGGTGAGCCACGCCAACTTCTTCCAGCGCACCAAGGTCGGGAACAGGACCGCGACCGCCAAAGTGACCAGAGCCAGATAGATGCCGCGAATTCTCAGGGCCGGCAAGGCGACGACGCACCCCACCACGAAAGCCACCACGGCAGCGGCATAAAACGTGTAGCCGGGACTCCAACCATGGTCTTTGATCAGGATCGCCGCGGTGTAACCACCGATCCCGAAAAAGGCCGAGTGTCCGATCGATATCTGACCGGTGAAGCCGAGCACGAGATTCAACGACATCGCCGCGATCATCAGTATGAACGCGTCGGTGAACTGACCGATACGCGAGGAGCTCATCTGCGTCGGCACCCAGACGACGATGAACGCGACGACCACGACACCGAGGACCCTGATCAGCCAATGTCGTAGGGAACCCTCATCGATCCGCAACATGTCCTACACCCGCTCCACTTTCGTCGAACCGAAGAGTCCGGATGGTTTGATGAGCAACACCACGAAGATCGTCAACAATGCGGCGGACAGTTTCATCTCCTGGCCGATCCAGCCGGGGAAGTAGCCCGCGAGGAACTGCTCCCCCACGCCGATGGTCAATCCGGCGATGACCGCTCCGCCGGGAGAGTCGAACCCGCCCAATGTGGCCGCCGCTGACGCGTAAATGAAGACCGTGAACATCAAACCGGCGTTCAGCTCTCCGACGATGCCACCCCACAAGGTTCCTGACAGCGCACCCATGGCGCCCGCGATGCCCCACGAACTGGCGAGCACGATGCCGGTGGGGATTCCCGCCAAACGAGCCGACTCCGGATTGCTCGCCACCGCTCGCATCGCCAGACCGAACTTGGTCTTGGCGAAAAGAAGAAAGAGCAGACCCATCAACACGAGAGCCACGGCGAGTACCCCGATGTACTCGTAGCGCCACACCGCACCGAAGATGCGTTGGAAATCATCGGGTTCGTCCGGGAAGAGTCCGGGCAACTGCTCGGGTGGCAGGCTTCCCCAGATCATCGCCGCCAGTGAATTCAGACCGAGGAACAGCGCGATCGACACGACGAACACACCGGCCTGGGATTTCTTGGCGACGCCACGGATGATGGTGGTCTCCACGCCCGCGCCGAGCGCGAAGCCGACGATCATCCCGAGGATGATGGACAGCACGAGCGGGACGCCCCAATCGTTGAACTGCCACACCACGAAGGTGCAGATCATCGCCATCTCGCCCTGCGCGAAGTTCAGGTGACCCGTTCCTCGGAATACCACCACCAAACCGAGCGCGAGCAGGGCATAGATGGATCCCAGCGACAATCCGTCGAAGAAATACTGGAAGAAACGCTCCATGTCAGGCCCCCAGATACGCCTTGCGGATGGCGTCATCGGACGCGATCTGGGCGGCGGTCCCCGAAGCCACGACGGTTCCCGTTTCCAACAAGTACACGCGTTGCGCCACCTTCAACGCCAAGTTCGCGTTTTGTTCGACGAGCAGGACCGACAATCCCTCTTCGACGTTGAGCTTCTTCAGGACCTCGAACACCTCCTGCGTGATGAGTGGCGCCAGCCCGAGACTCGGTTCGTCGCACAAGAGCAACTTGGGATGACTCATGAGCGCGCGAGCGATGGCCAACATCTGTTGCTCGCCACCCGAGAGGCTGCCGGCACGTTGATCGCGTCGTTCGGCCAACCGCGGAAACACGTCGAACCACCTGTCTATGTCACTCTTGTGGTCCGAACTCCTCGCGTACGCGCCGACCCGGAGATTGTCGATGACGGTCAGGTCGGGGAAGGTGCCGCGACCTTGCGGAACGTGAGCGATTCCCATGCCGACCAATTTCTCGGCGTTCGTGCGGGTGATGTCGACACCCCCGAAGTTCACCGCACCAGAGCGTCCGATCATTCCCGACACGGCTCGCATGGTTGTGGTCTTCCCCGCACCATTGGCCCCCAGGATGACGACCATTTCGCCTTCGTCGACGTCGAGGTCGATGCCGTGCAGCACCTCGACCGGACCGTACCCGGCCGTCAGCGCGCGTACTTCGAGCAGGCTCACGCTTCGGCCCCCAGGTACGCGGCGATGACCTTGGGATCGTTGCGAACCTGATCCGGAGTGCCTTCGGAGATCTTCCGACCGAATTCCATCGCCACGACCTTGTCGGAGATACGCATCACCATCGACATGTGGTGTTCGACGAGCAGCACCGTCAGATCGAAATCTCCTCGAATCCGCAGCACCACGTCACCCAACTCGTCCACTTCCGAATGAGTGAGCCCGGCCGCGGGTTCGTCCATCAGAAGGAATCGAGGGCGGGCCGCGAGTGCCCGAGCGATCTCGAGTCGCTTCAACGTTCCGAAGGGAAGCCCCGCGGCGGGTACGTGAGCGAGGTGTCCGAGTCCGAGTTGGTTCAGCAGATCACCGGACCAGTCACGGATTCGCCGATTCTCCCGGGCGGCACCGATCCGAGCAATCGCTCGCCACATTCCGACCGACCCCTGCGAGTGAGCGCCGACCATGACGTTTTCGAGCAGGGTCATCGTCGGGAACAGCGCCAGATTCTGAAAAGTGCGAGCGATACCCAGGTGGGCGATCCCGTGGGCGGGAACCGCCAGAAGGTCGCGTCCCTGGAACGACACCGTCCCCTCGTTGGGATCGTAGATTCGACTGACGACGTTGAACATCGTCGTTTTGCCGGCCCCATTCGGCCCGATCAATCCGCAAATCGCGCCCTGATCGATCGAGAATGACAGTCCATCGAGGGCGATGATGCCACCGAACCTGACGGTGACGTCGGAGACTTCGAGCAGTGGAACATTCCCCGAATCGGTGTTGTTCACGGACTCAATTGTACCCGCGGCACCACCGAGGTTCGCCATTCGTGCGATCGACCCGAGGTGCCGCGACAACGCGACCCGTGCGAGACTGCGCGCATGGATCCCTCCGGCGACCTCCCCGTCTCCACCGATGACGACGTCGGGATCGAGGTACGACCCTGGTGGCAGAACCCCCTCAACTTCGTGGCCATCGCACTGGCGAGCCTCATTCTGGGAGCGGGCATCGGATACTTCGCCGGCGACTCCGCGGCCACACCGAATCACAACGAGGTCGACGAAGGCTTCCTCCAGGACATGCGTTACCACCACGATCAAGCGGTGCAGATGGCGTACTTCTACCTCACAGAGGTCGATGAGCCGCATCCACGGTTGACGATGCTCGCTGAGGAGATTCTGTTGTCGCAACAAATGGAAACCGGTCGGATGATCCAAATGCTGCGCAACTTCGGAATGTCGGAAGTGAACGACACCGGGGTCGCCATGGGTTGGATGGGGCACGAGATGCCAATCGACGAAATGGATGGATTGGCCAGCCAGGAGCAACTCGACGAGTTCGCCACGGCCACCGGCGACGAAGCTTCGCGCATCTTCGCCGAGTTGATGATCGAGCATCATCGCGGAGGACTCGACATGGCCGAGTTCGCGGTCGCTCGCGCGGACAACGATGCCGTTCGATCTTTCGCCACGTCGATGATC
>SYCH01000109.1 GCA_005787025.1 Actinomycetota bacterium
CCGTGCTCGGCGATGGCGGCCTTGACCACGCGGATGACGTCCTCTTCGACGGCCACGTCGCCGGGAGCGACGGTCACCTTGGAGCCCATCGCCCGGCAGCGCTCGGCGACCGCGTCGAGCATGTCCTTGCTACGCGCGGTCAACACCAGGTCGGCACCCTCCTTGGCGAAGCCTTCCGCGAAACCCTCACCCAAACCGTACGAAGCGCCGGTGATGAGAACCGTCTTGCCGGTGAACTGACCCATGACTACCCCCTGAACTGCCACCGGATCCGGTGGGACGACGCGCCGATCCTAGAGGCTGGTCTCGCCCAGACTCACCTCGGGGAGATCCATGTGCACGATGCCCGGCAACATTCCGTCGAGGTCACCCTCGAATTTCGCCGCGAGCATCTCGGCCCTCGTTCGACGACTACCGAGCAACCGCAGGGTCTCGAAGGCCGAGGCCGTCAAGGTGAGCGTCGGCTCGCCCTCGCCCACCACGTGCTCCTCGCCGTCGATGACCGCGCGAAAAGCCCCCAGGCCCTTCGCGCGCAGATCACCTTTCACCAGCTTCAGTCCGAGCACCGCCGAGCGGGCCACACCCGTCGAGGTGCGGTCACCACGACGGCCCACCGCCGTGAACAGATCGTGCTCGTGAACCACGGTGTCGTACGTGAGAGTCCACAGCGCCTGTGGGGCCGCGTCGATCATCGCCTCGAACGCCGGCGCGTTGGCGTTCCACTCCTCCACCACGCTGGCCAACGACCGTGACCGACGATCCGACACTTGGGCGTCCACCCACGCCTGGGTGTCTCCACTCGGACGCTTACCAGATCCGAGATCGGTGGCGATGCCGGTCACGTGCGAGAACAGATCCTTCACCGTCCATTCCGGACAGGCGCCGACGATGCGACGGGCATCCTCGTCGGTCAATTCGGTGGCCAGAGCCTGCATGCGCAGTCGGGCGTTGCGGTACTCGGTCCCCGTCGAGATGTCGTCGGTCATGCGAGGAACTTTCGCATACCCGTGGCCAGGCGAGCGACATGAGCCTCGGGGTCGGCCCAACCCGTGCGACTGGGGGCCTCCACCGACCATGGAACGCCACAGCCCGACGATCGCAGGAAGCCCACGAGTCCGGCGATGTCGAACGCGCCATCGCCCGGTGCGCGTCGACTGGCCAAGCAGTCGGTGTAGTAGTCGTCGATCTCGGGCACGATCGGACCATCGTTCATCTGCACGCCCGTGATGAGCTCGCCGGGGATCGATCGCAACATGTCGACATCGCGTGCTCCGCGCTCGTGGTGCCAGACGTCGATGCACACACCACCGTTCGATCGGCCGGCATCTTGAACGATCCGCAACGCGTCGGCCGCCGAGTAGATGTCGTTGAACGGCAGGAACTCCAGCCCCAACACCAGCCCGTGATCCGCGGCACGATCACACAACGAACCGAACGCCCGAGCGGCATCGACGCGATCGCCCGCCGGGCCGATGACCTGCAGGTACCGACTTCCGAAGCGGTCGGCCATCCGCCAGGCGGCCTGCTCGAAAAGAGCCGCCTTCTCGCCCCCGGTTCCCTCGACACCCAACCCGCCGATCACCTCGATCTCGGCAAGGCACACGGAGTGCTCATCCAACAGGTCGCCCAGATAACCCTCAGCCAGACCCTGCTTCTCCAGTTCGATGTACTGCCCGACGTACAGACCGATTCCCACGAATCCGTTCCGTGCGGCCAGACGGATTCGATCCTCGACCGGATGCATCGGCGCCAAGCTGAAGTGGCTCAGGATCAACTCCTCGGCGCCGAGGGTGCGCGGATTAGGTTGGGGCACACGACAAGCATCGCACACGGTGCGCGGGGCCCAACGAGGGGGAAACATGTCAGCCAATGGACGTCTTGCCGGCAAGGTAGCGGTCGTCACCGGAGCCGCCAGCGGCATCGGTGAAGGAACCGCTCGTCGTTTCGTGGAAGAGGGCGCCCAGGTCGTTCTCGCCGACGTGCAAGACGACCGCGGTCGAGCACTGGCGAGCGAACTCGGCGCTGACACTCGTTACATCCACTGTGACGTCACCGACGAGGGTCAGGTCGCCGCGGCCATCGACGTGGCAGTCGCCGAGTTCGGCCGGCTCGACGTGATGTTCAACAACGCCGGCATCGTCGGCGCGGTGGGACGCATCGCCGAGACGTCGTCCGAACAATGGGATCGCACGGTGGCCATCCTCCTGAACGGTGTCTTTTACGGCATGAAGCACGCCGCTCGAGTCATGGTCCCCCAGAAGTCCGGCGTGATCATCTCCACGTCCAGCACGGCCGGCATCCTGGGCGGACTCGGACCCCATTGCTACACCGCTTGCAAACACGCCGTGATCGGGATCACCAAGTCCGTGGCTTCCGAGATGGCCCAGCACGGCGTGCGCGTGAACGCCATATCACCCGGCAACACCGCCACCGCGATGACGTCGGCAGTCATGACCGGAAGCGCCGATGCCATCGATGCGGTCGCCGAACACATCGGGAAGTCGTCTCTTCTCGGCATCGCCGGATTGCCGATCGACATCGCCAACGCCGCGGTGTACCTGGCGAGTGAGGAATCCCGCTACGTGACCGGCCACACCCTGGTGGTCGACGCCGGCACCACGACTTTGGGCGGAAATGGTCGCTTCCACCAACAGGACTCGGCCATCATGCGCGAGGCCGGCATTCGCGAAAAAGCCTGACCCACCTCACCGTCGGGGGTCGACGAGAACCTTCGTCTCGGTCGAGATCCCACTGGCCAGATCGGCCAACGCCGCCTCCAAACCGTCGAGGGCGACGGTCGCCGAATGCAACGGCTCGGTGCGGAATCGACCATCGGCGATCATTCCCATCACCATGTCGAACTCCTCGTGGTTGTATGCCAGCGCCGAGGTCACGTTGATTTCCTTGATGAGCCACGACCCGGGGGTGATCGGCGCGTCCTCATCGGCGAGGCCGATGAGGCACATCGAACCACCGCGTCGAGCCAGATCCACGGCCGACTGAACGGCGAAGGGACGGCCGACGCATTCGTACACGATGTCGGCGCCGAGTCCGTGCGTCAGTTCCTTGACCAACGCGTCGGCGTCGGCGCCCGGCACCACGCTGTGATGCGCCCCCAATTCGCGCGCCAGTTGTCGCCGACCCTCGTTCGGTTCGATCACGACCACCACACCCGCGCCCGCGGCGCGCACCCACTGCAGGGTTCCGAGTCCGATCGGCCCGGCGCCCTGCACGACGGCCACGTCTCCGAGACGAATGCCGCTGCGACGAACGGCGTGGAAGGCCACCGTGGTCGGCTCGACCTGGGCCGCTTGTTCATCGGAGAGGGCCGGATGAGCCTTCACCACGCGCGAAGCCTCCACCGGGATCCGCGACGCGAACCCACCGTGCGGCGGCGCACCCGGTTCGCGTCCGAGTGCCGACAGGAACGACACCATGCAGCGATCGGCTTGGCCGGCGCGGCACGGCGCGCATCGCCCACAGGCCGGCGCGATCGCCACCACCACCCGATCACCCTCGGTCAGACCCTTCACGTCGGCGCCCGCGGCCGAGATCGTTCCGGTCCATTCGTGTCCGCAAATCGCCGGGTTGTAGGGACGGCCGGACTGGTACGCGTGGATGTCGGTGCCGCAGATGCCGCAATACGCGACGTCGACCACCACACCGGTGGTGCTCGGGGTGGGGTCGGCGAACTCGACCATCTCCAATTTGGACTTGCCGGTGATCAATGCCGCGAACATGCGCCCTCCCCCGTCGAACCCTCCCGACACTACGACAACGATCCGGACCCGAACGAACGCCTACAGTCGCTTCATGAGCCTGATCGCCATCGAAGCCTCCATCACCCTGAACGACGCCGCGGTGCGGGACGCCGCGGTCGCCGAATCCGCCAAGTACCAGAAGGCCACTCGTGACGAGGAGCCCGGTTGCCTGGTGTACTGCTTCGCCGCCGACCCCTGCGTGCCCGATCACATCCAGGTGTACGAGTTGTGGGCCGACGAGGAGTCATTGGCCGCGCACTTCGACCATCCCAACTACCACAACATGCGCGAGATGCTCGGTCGTTACGGATTGAAGTCGGCCGTCAGTCGCAAGTTGCGCATCGACAAGACGGCACCGGTGTACGGACCCGACTTCAAGGCCTCGGCCCGTTTCGACTGACGTCACCCCGCGGTGACTGCCGCTTCTTTGGCCCAGCGGTAATCGGCCTTGCCCGACGGGCTGCGATACACGGCGTCGACGAACACCACCCGCCGCGGCGCTTTGTAGGTCGCGATCTCGGCCTTGATGTGATCGATCACCTCGGCCTCGGTGACCGTGGAGCCCGGCGCGCGCGACGCGACCAGGCACACGGTCTCGCCGTAACGCTCGTTCGGCAATCCGACCGCGACGCAATCCAGCACCCCGACGTGACTGCGCCCGGCCACCTCGACCTCCTCGGGGTACACCTTCTCCCCGCCGGTGTTGATGCAGACCGAGCCCCGACCACGCAGGTGCACCGTTCCGTCGGCATCGATCTCGGCGTAATCCCCGGGCACCGTGTACCGCACTCCGTCGACGGTTCTGAACGTCTTGGCGGTCTTCTCGGCATCGCCGAAATATCCGTCGGGCATCGAGCCCGATGCCGCCAGAACACCGGCCCGTCCGCTGCCGAAGGGGATCTTTTCCCAGGTGTTCTCGTCGAGCAACACCGTGTTCGGCGTGGCCATGAACTGTGCCGTACTCACCGGATCCTGACCGGGCATGGTCATGGCCACGGCGAACGGTCCTCCCTCGGACGCGCCGATCATGTCGAGGATGAGCGCGTTGGAGGCCCTCTTCATGAGTGCGCGCTTCATCTCGGCCGACATGGTGGCGCCGGTGGACACGATGCGACCGAGGCTCGACAGGTCGTAGGGAGCGCCCGCCACCTCGGCACGTTCGAGCTCTTCGACGATGGGACGAGCGAAGGCGTCGCCCACGATCGACAGCTGGGTCACCTTCTCTCGTTGAACTAGTCGCAACAGTTCCGATGCGTCGAAGCGTCGACCGGCGAGCAGGACCACGGTGCCGCCCAACACGAACGTGGAGAACGCGAGGAACATCGCCGTGCCGTGCATCAGCGGTGGTGCCGTCATGTTGACGGGTCCGGAACCCTTCGCGTTCAACTCGCGAGCCACGCGGGCGACCTCGTCGGGCGTCTCGGGAACCGGCAAGCCCATCGACGCGTAACCCGTGAAGGCCAGCGCCCCGAACAATCCGCTGTGACTCCACACCACACCCTTGGGTAGTCCGGTTGTCCCACCCGTGTACAACAGCAAAGAATCCGCACCCGAGCGAGCGATGGGAGCCATCGGTGAGGCCGCGTCGATGGCCGTGGCGTAGTCGAGCGCACCGTCCAGTCGATCGCCCGGCGTTCCGTCGGCCACCTCGATCAACAACGTCAACTTGGGCAGCGAACGGCGTGCTTCCTCGACCACTTCACGGAACGCTCCGTGGTAGACGAGGGCGCTGGC
>SYCH01000110.1 GCA_005787025.1 Actinomycetota bacterium
GCATGCTGGGCGCGCACCGAGGTGGCCGCCGTGTTCCAGCCCGGCGATCACGGCAGCACCTACAGCGGCACGGCCATCGCCGGCGCCGCAGTGAACGCGGTCATTTCCGAGATGCGGCGCCTCGACGCGCCCGCCATGGCGCGCACGAAGGGTGCGCACCTGGCGTCCGCTCTGGAGAAGGTGGACGGTGTGATCGCCGTGCGGGGCCAGGGACTGTTGCGAGCCGCCGATCTCGGCGTCCGTGACGCCAAGGCCGTCTACGTGGAGATGTTGAACCGCGGACTCGTCACCAACGCGGTGAACGCGAACTCGTTGCGGCTCGCCCCGCCGTTGACCGTGTCCATCGCCGAGATCGACGAGATGGTGTCGGTGTTGGCCGCCGTTCTCGCCGACGGAATCGGAGTCACCTCATGAGCATTCGCAGTCTGTTGAACGTCACCGACCTGACCGTCGACGAACTGGCGATGGTGTTGAACCTGTCGCAACGCGAACCGGCCTCGCTCGGTCGACCACTCGCGTCGTCCTCGGGTCTGCCCCTCGGTGCGGCCCTCATCTTCGAGAAGCCGTCCAACCGCACCCGGCACAGCATGGAAGTGGCCGTGGTGCAGTTGGGAGGTCACCCCGTGTACACGCGCGGTGAGGAGGTCGGCTTCGACACCCGTGAACCGGTCGAGGACATCGGTCGCATCCTCAGCGGCTACCACGGCATCGTCGCCGCCCGGGTGTTCTCGCATTCGGTCGTCGAACGGTTGCGGGTCTCGTGTTCGGTTCCGGTCGTGAACATGTTGTCGGACGCGTCCCACCCGTTGCAGGGCCTGGCCGACGCGCTCACGATGGTGAACGAGTTCGGCGACCTGACCGGTCGCACCGTCGCCTACGTGGGCGACTACAACAACGTGGCCCGCTCGCTCGGTGAGGTGTGCGTGATGTCAGGCGCGCACTATCGCTTGGCCTGCCCCGTCGGCTACTGCGCCTCGGACGCCGAGTTGGCGCGGTTGTCGTCGCTCGGTGCGGGTTCGGTCGAGCAATCCACCGACCCGATCGTCGCCGTGCGCGGTGCCCACGCGGTGCACACCGACACCTGGGTGTCCATGGGTCAAGAGGCCGAGAAGGCCGAGCGATTGGGAATCTTCGGGGCCTACACCGTGACCGAATCGCTCATGTCGCGGGCGGCCGTTGACGCCATCTTCATGCACTGTCTGCCGGCGTATCGCGGTTACGAAGTGGAAGCCTCCGTCATCGACGGCGCCGCCAGTCGGGTGATCGAGCAAGGCCACAACCGACTCCATTCCGCGCGCGGCGCGATGGCCTTCTTGTTGGGGGTGAAGTGATGTCGTCCAAGGCCCATCGGCAGCAGTTGATCGCCTCGCTCATCGCCAAGCACGCCGTCACCAATCAGCCCCAACTCGTCGACCTGTTGGCACAGGACAACGTCACCGCCACGCAAGCCACCGTGTCGCGCGACCTCGAGGACCTGGGCGCGGTGAAGGTGCGGGTGCCCGGTGGCGACACCGTGTACGCCATCCCCGAGTTCGCGCCGGCCCGACTCGCGCCCGAGGATCAACTGCGACGGGTGATGGGCGAGTGGGTCGCCGAGGTCACGCACAGCGGTCCGATGGTGGTGGTGCGCACGCCTCCGGGTTGTGCGCACGTGGTGGCATCGGCGCTCGATCGCAGTGGAATGCCCGAGATCGTGGGCACGGTCGCCGGCGACGACACCATCTTCTGCGTGGCCGCCGAGCACTTCGGTGGTGCGAGTCTGGCCGCCATCCTGCGTGATCTGGCCGGACTCAAGTCGACGACGTCAGGAGGAAAGAAGTGAACCGGGACGATTCCAAGACGTTGTGGCACGGTCGGTTCGCCGGCGGGCCCGCCGACGAGTTGATGGCGTACACGGTCAGCCTTCCGTTCGACCGCCGCTTGTGGCGCGACGACATCGCGTGTTCGCGGGCGCACGTCGCCGGACTCGCGCACGTGGGCATCCTCACCGACGCCGAGCGCGACGCCGTGTTGGCGGCTCTCGACGTGGTCGAGTCCGAGATGGCCGCGGACACTTTCGTGTTCGCCGCCGGCGACGAGGACATCCACACCGCCGTGGAACGGCGGGTCACCGAGATCTGCGGAGCGCCCGGAGCGAAGTTGCACACCGGACGCAGCCGGAACGATCAATCGGTCACCGGACTGCGGCTGTGGTGCAAGCGCGAGGTGCCGTTGGTGGCCGCGCGAATCGTCGCGCTGCAGGAGGTTCTGCTGGATCGGGCCCGCGAGGCCGGAGTGGGCGACGACGCCGTCTACCTGCCCGGGTACACGCACCTGCAACGGGCCCAGCCGGTGCTGTTGGCCCATCACCTGCTGGCGCACGGTTGGGCGTTCGGTCGCGATGTCGAACGTCTGCTCGACGCCCTCGAGCGGGTCGACGTGTCGCCGCTGGGCGCGGGCGCGCTGGCCGGTTCGTCGTTGCCCCTCGACCCGGCGTTCACCGCGCGTGAGCTGGGTTTCGCGCGGGCCTTCGACAACTCTCTCGACGCGGTCAGCGATCGAGACTTCGTGGCCGAGATCCTTTTCGCGCTCTCCTTGGTTGCCGTTCATCTCTCGCGCATCGGCGAGGAATGGGTGCTGTGGACCAGCGACGAGTTCGGTTTCGCCGTGCTCGACGACGCGTACGCCACCGGTTCGTCCATGCTCCCGCAGAAGAAGAACGCCGACATCGCCGAGTTGGCCCGGGGCAAAGCGGGTCGTGTCATCGGCGACCTGACCGGACTGCTCACCACGCTCAAGGGTCTGCCCCTGGCCTACAACCGTGATCTGCAAGAGGACAAGGAACCGCTGTTCGACGCCATGGATCAGGTGTCGTTGGCGTTGTCGGCACTGTCGGGCATGATCGCCACGGCGCGCTTCGTTCCTGAACGCATGCGCACCGCCGCCGACGCGCCCACCATGGCCGCCACCGATCTGGCCGAGTTCCTGGTGCGCGCGGGAACGCCGTTCCGTGACGCGCATGCCATCGTCGGTGCCTTGGTGCGACGTTCACTGGCCGGCGAGGGAGCGTTGGTCGATCTGGTGCGGGCCGAACCTCTGCTTGGTGCCGAGGCGGCGGCCTTGGTTGCTCCGGGCGTCGGCGTTCGTATGCGCACCACGCCCGGTGGCGCGGGTCCGCTCCCGGTGGCGGCGCAGATCGAGACCTTCCAGTCGGCGCTCCAGCGGTGGAAGCAGGCGATCGAGTGAACACCCGACTGTTCGGTGAGGTTCTGGTGACCATGCTCGTCATTCTCGACCCGCCCGGCAACGTGCCCATCTTCCTCGCGGTCACGCGTCAGCTGTCGAACAAGGAGCGCCATCGAGCCGCGTTCCTCGCGGTGGGCACCGCGTTCCTGGTGATCTCGTTGTTCGCCATCGGAGGCCAGACCATCCTCGATTACCTGCACGTGTCGGTGCCGGCATTGCAGGCCGCCGGTGGATTGCTGTTGCTGTTGGTGGCGTTGCAGTTGTTGTACGGCAAGGGTGGCGACGACGGTTACATCGAGGCCACTCCCGAACAGCGCACGTCCATCGCCCTGGTACCGCTGGGAACTCCGCTCCTGGCTGGTCCCGGAGCCATCGTGGCCACCATCGTCTTTTTCAGTCGGGCCGACGGTGCCGGTGAGTGGTTCACGGTCGTCGGCGGAACGGCGGTGGCACTGTTGATTTCTCTGTTGGCGCTTCGTTTCAGTGGCATCGTGCAGCGCATCGTGCGCCCCACGGGCGTGTTGTTGCTGGCCCGTGTGGCCGGAATGATCTTGGCCTCGGTGGCCGTGCAGATGATCGCCGATGCCGTGACCGAGTTCGTGCGCGTCGGCGCTGACAAGATGTAGCGATGGCGTACCACCAATCGATCCGGGTTCGCTACGGCGAGTGCGACATGCAGCGCGTGGTGTTCAACGCCAACTATTTCGTCTACTGCGACGACGTGGTGGACTCCTGGACTCGCATCGCCTTGGCCGACGAGTTGAAAGCCGTCGGCAGCAACACCGATCTGCACGCCATCGGATTCGACTTCATGTTGAAGAACACCAACCTCACCTGGCACGCCCCGGTGCGTTTCGGTGACACCATCGACATGACCGCCTCGGTCTCGCGTTGGGGTAACAGCAGTTTCGACGTGTCCATCAACGGAAGCGTCGCCGGGGAGTCC
>SYCH01000111.1 GCA_005787025.1 Actinomycetota bacterium
CGCATGAGCCAGACGTTGCTCGGTCGCGCCGGGCAGGCCGACGACATCGCCCGCGTGATCCTGTTCCTCGCCAGTGACATGGCGGCCTGGATCACCGGTGAGGTCGTGGTGGCCGATGCCGGATCGTTGGCGGGCTGACCGTGTCCACGCGCCCACCGATACCCACCACCGCCGATCACCTCACCGCCGATTGGCTGAACCAAGCCTTCGACGGGTCCGTCGCCGAGATCGTCGACGTACGGGCCGAGCGCCTGGGCGAGGGCGTCGGCCTGCTGGGCGAAGTCACCCGATTGCACCTGCGCTACCGCGACGGTTCCGATGGTCCGCGACCGACCACCATGATCGCCAAGTGCCAAGCGGCGGCCCCCGGCAACGTGTTCATGTCCCAAGCCATGGGTTTCTACGAACGCGAATCGAACTTCTACTCGCGGTTCTCACGGACCATCAACCTTCGCGTTCCCTACTGCCACTACACCGATGTCGAACCCGGCGGTGCTCCGTACATCGTCCTCATCGAGGAAATCACCGGGCCGCGCATGGTCGACCAGATCGTCGGCGCCGGGTACGACGACAGTGCCGCCATCCTCGACCAGGCCGTCACCCTGCACTCCACGTTCTGGGACAACGAATTGCTGCGATCACTCCAGTGGCTGCCTCCCATGAACAATCCGCTGTACCGTGCGGCCCGCGAGATGGCCGAACCCAAGTTGGAGTCGTTCATCGACACCTGGACCGGCATCGTGCCCGATCGCACGCTCCCCTGGATGCGGCAGCTGACGCCCCAATACCCCGACATGGTCGATTGGTGGGTGGACCAGGGCAAGGCCACGTTCGTGCACATGGACTTCCGCGCCGACAACTTCCTCTTCGGCGGATCGGCCGGGGCGGGCACGGTCACCGTGCTCGACTGGCAACTGAGCGCCCGTCACGTCGGCATGTGGGACGTGGCCAACTTCCTCGGTCAGTCCGTCACCATCGCGAACCGCCGTGACTGGGAGGCCGATCTGGTGCGCCGGTACTACGACGGCCTTCTCGCCGCCGGCGTCACCGACTACACCTGGGACCGCTGTTGGCGCGATTACCGGTATTGCTTGTTCCATCAGGCGTGGTCGCAGGTGGCGGTCAGCGACATCGATCCGGGCAACGATCGCGGACGGCGGTTATTGCACGAGATGATCACGCGGGCCTTCGCCGCCGTCGACGACAACGATTGCGACGATCTTCTCGGGGAGTTCTGAGCGTGAACCCCGAGCTCATCGACCGACTCACCCGGGAGATGCACTTCGAGTTCGCGCGCACCGCTCCACCCGCGGGCTTCCCGGCGTTCCCCGACATCCCCGTCGGACGTTTCACCAGCGACGAGTTCTGGGATCTGGAACAACGACACCTCTGGAGCAAGTGCTGGGTGTTGGCCGGACGCAGCGAGGACCTGAGCGAACCCGGCGATTTCATCACCTTCGACGATCTCACGCACCCGATCATCATCATCCGTGGTCGCGACCGCGAGTTGCGGGCCTACTACAACACCTGTCAACACCGCGGGGCACCGGTGGTGCGCGAGAGTTCGGGCAACTCGAAGTTGTTGCGGTGCCAGTACCACTCGTGGTCCTACGACATCGACGACGGTCGTCTCGTGTCGGTCCCCGACGAACGCGACTTCGTCGGCCTCGATCGAGCGGACCGCTGCCTTCCCGGAATTCGCTGCGAGGTGTGGGACAACTGGATCTTCGTCAATCGCGATCCGGACGCCATGCCACTGCTCGACTGGTTGGGCCCCATCGCTGACGAGATGGCCGAATTCCAGGGACCCCGACTGCGCACGGTGGCGCGGCAGAGCGAGACCGTTCCGTGCAACTGGAAGGTCACGGCCGAGGCCTTCCTGGAGGTGTACCACTTCCGGCACATCCACGGTCGCAACGGCGAGAGTCTCCTCGACAACCGGGGCGCCACCATGGGTCTGCTGCCCCACGGGTGCTCGCGCATGGTCACCCCGTTCTCGAAAACCTCGTACACCGCCCTCGGCATGACGAACTGGGACGACTACCAGCACGTCGTCGTACCGGGGTTCACCGACATCGAGACGGTCAATGACATGGTCCGTTGCACCAGCAGCGCCTACGGGGTGTTCCCCAACCTCATCACCCCGGTGGCGGCCTACGGTTTTCCCTTCATCACCTTCTGGCCCCTCGACAAACGCACCACTCGTATCGACTGGACGCACTACGCACCGATCGACTTCGATCCCGCCGACGGACTACCCGCCCACTGGCAGGCGCGACTGGACAACTTCGCGTCGATCATGCAAGAGGATTTCTGGAACATGGCGCCCATGCAACGGTCGCTGGAGTCACCCGCGATGCGTGGCATACCCATCAACTATCAAGAACGACGTATCTGGAACTTCCACGAACAGATCGATCGCCTCATCGGCATCGAGAAGGTCCCCGTGACACTTCGCGTCCCGCAGTTGCTGGCGAACTGGATCGAACGCTGAGATCAGCCGCGGGCCACCCGCGGGTTTCCGTCGGTCCACATGACGGTCAACTTGCGGAACACGATGCGCCAACCGTCGGGGGTGCGCTTCAGTTCGTCCTCGTAGCGGCCGGCGATGATGAAGTTGGGACCTCCCTCGGCGGCTTTGCGCACGTGCTGTGACTGCAGGTAGCAACGACACCAGGCACGGTCACCCTCCACGCGAACCATGTGATTGGCCACCAGGTGCTGGGTCTGTTCGAGCGGTTCGAGCGCCCGGCGAATACGAGCCTTGATGGCGTCGCGGCCCCGAACGTCCTCCAGCAGATCACCGTTCGCATCGGGATCGAACACTCCGTCGAGAGCCTCGAAATCCTTGGTGTCGAGGGCCCAGCAATAACGATGCGTCAGGTCGACGATGGCCGCACGATCGACCAGGAGACGGGCCGCGGAGGCAGAGTCGAGGTTCTCGATCGACTGGCTTTCGAACATGACCGAACCGTACCCGAGCATCGTGCAGCCGAACGACCGCTGCGTTCGTGTGGAATGCTGTGCCCGTGGGGGTCCTCGGAGAACCGGTACAGATCGCCTACGCCGTGAGCCCGAACGTTCCCGTTCGCGATCACGCGAATCGCCACGCCGAGCGATGGGGCTCCGGACCCTTCGTCGTCGCCGAGCACATCGATCTCGCCGAGTCGCTCGTGAACGGGACACCCACGCCCTTCGATCACTCCTCGGCCTACGGATGGTGGGGTGATCTCATGGTCGAGCTGGTGGTGGAACACACCGCTCCACTCGTGCCGCCGGGTCGCGTTCACCACGTGGCGTACATGGTCGATTCGTTGCCCGTGGCCATCGAGCACTGTCGGTCGCGGGGAGCCCCCGTGTTGCTCGAGGCCCGCACGAGAACCGGAACCGACTTCGTCTTCTGCGATGCCCGCGACGAACTGGGTCACCTCATCGAGCTGTACGAACGCAGCGAGGGACTTCTGGCGTTCTACGAACGCGTTCGGTCACTCGCTCGCGGGTGATCAGATCATCGAGTCGTCGACCCAGCTTCCGTGGAATCCGTACGGCACCCGCTGGGGCAGGTGCACACGCGCCACCGCGGGCTTCGACAGATCCGATGCGTCGAGGATGACCAGGTCGGTGCGATTGGTGGATTCGTCGTGCACGAAGCCCATCGCCCATCCTTCGTCCTCGCCGGCCGTTGCCGAATCCTGAACGAACACGAATTCGCCCGGATGCGCGTGCGGACCGAGGTCGTGAATGGTCTTGGATCCGTCGTTCATGTCGTACCGCGCCACCACGCCCGGGTCGCCGCCGGGAACGCCCGAGCCCGAACCGGTGACGGCGGATCGTGAGCCGGCCACCCACCCGTACCGGTGCTTCAATCCGACCAGGCGTTCGTCGACGCGCGGAAACGCGTGAGCCCAATCGTCGATCTGGGTCTCGCTCACCGCACCGGTTCGCATGTTGAAACGCCAGCGGTACATGAAACACGGCTCGAAACTGTCCATCGATCCGCGCCACATCGACTCGTGACGCCCGACGTCGCACACCACCTCGTCACCATCGACGAACGCGTTCAACGGATGGAACACGTAGCAGGGATCGATCTCGAACCAACGAACGTCCCTGTCGGTGCCCATGCGCGGCATGATGCCGATGCGCGCGCCGTAGTCGTCGTCCCAGCCGATCGGGGGAAGCCCCTCGGCCATCTTGTCGAGGTTGAAGACCACCGGCAGATCCATGAAGATGGCGTGCTCCCGGGTGATCATGAAGTCGTGCATCATCGTGCCCTTGGGCGTGGTGATGGGTGCCGAATGGACCAACTGCCCCCGACCGTCGAGGACGTGATAGGTCACGAACGGGGCCACCGCGGAATACCCGAAGAAATGCAGCTCGTTGGTCTCGGCGCACAACTTCGGGTGCGCGGTGAACGCGGTCGTCAATCGGCCACCGAAGTCGTCGCATCCCATCGTTTCCAACTCCGGGGAGATCTCCCACGGAAGGTGACCCTCCTCGAGGGCCCAGATGCGTCCGGCATGGGCCAGGACGTGGGTGTTGGCCGCGCTGGCGGTGGGGTCGAACATCGTCTCGGGATCCATGGCGTCCATGCCGTTCAGGTATTTCGGCGTGCGCACGTACCGATTGCGGTACCACTTGGCCTGTCCACCTTCGAGACGCACGCCGTGCACCATGCCGTCACCGAAGAACCAGTGTCCGGCCGTGCCGTCTTTCGGGTTGGATCCGTTGCGCACGTACAGACCCGACAGACCGGACGGGATGGATCCGGTCACCGACAGGTTGGTGTCGGTGACCTCGTCGAAGACGGGCGCGTAGTTACCGCGCAGGAACCACGGTGTCTGTTCGGCGTTACGGTCGAGCATGTCGGTCATGTCGGTGTTCCCTTCGTGTGGTGCGTGTCTGGTTTCAACGATGTTCGGCCCACCAGGGCGCGACTTGGGCGGCGAAGCGTTTGGCGTACGCGCGCGTCAGTTCGTCGGTGGATCCGGAGAGGTCCTGGGCTTCGGTGCTCGGCAACGGACTCGCGCCCTGCATCGGGTCGACCCATTCCAAGCGGAGACCGGCCAACACCGACCCC
>SYCH01000112.1 GCA_005787025.1 Actinomycetota bacterium
GTGACGCCGGGGAACATGAACAGCCCGCCGAATCGACCGGTCGCCACCGTGGTGCCATCGACGATCAAAGTCAGATCACCGGCCGACATCGTGACCTCGAGCGTGTGTTCCCCGACGCCAACCGCCGTTCCGGCCGCCAGATGGGCCCGCTGATGTCCGTACACCACGTCGAAACGAGGCTCACCGTCGACGAGATGGAGAATCCAGCCTCCTTGATGGTCGCCGAGACCCACCAACGCACCGGACTCAGAACCGTGACAGCCGATGTTCGCTTCGATGACGAATCCACCGAACATGGACGGCACTCGGCCCGCGGCGATGGGTTGCGATGACGGCGCGTACGACATTCGGCGTGGCAACGGGTACTCGTGGGGATGCGCCGGATAGTTCGCCGCCGGGTCGAACAGCGGGAACACATCGTTGGCGGTCGCCTGGTCAATCCAGAGTTGCTCCATGCGCGCGAGAAGTTCGGGGCGGTCGGCCGAGAGGTCGGTGGATTCCGAGAAGTCCCGATTCAGGTCGAACAACTGCCACACGTCGGTGTCGTAGGAATGGCTTCCCACGATGTGGGCTCGTTCGTTGAACAACGGCGAGACGAAGTTGCTGGTGGCTTTCCAACCCTCGTGATACACGGAACGCGAGCCGTGCATCTCGAAGTACTGAGTGTGGCGATGCTCGGCGGCGCTCGGGTCGGCGAACACGCGGTGGGCATCCACGCCGTCGACGCGTTGTTGCGCCACACCATCGACCTCGGTGGGCATCGACAATCCGATCGCGCCCAACAGGGTGGGTGCGATGTCGATGGCGTGGGTGAACTGGGTGCGGATCGATCCACCGTCGGTGATGCCCGCGGGCCAACGAACGATCAAGGGCGCACGCACGCCGCCCAACCACGAGTAACGCTTCCACAACTGGAACGGACTGTTGCCCGCCCATGCCCAACCCCAGGGGTAGTGATTGGTGTGATTCGGGCCGCCGATCTCGTCGATGTGCGTAAGGGCCTCCTCGACGGTGGCGTGATCACCGAGCCACGACGCCGCCTCGTTCAGCGTTCCGGTGGGGCCACCTTCGCTGCTGGTGCCGTTGTCGCTCATCAGCAGCACGATGGTGTTGTCGGCCTGGCCGGACGTCTCGAGATGATCGAGGATGCGACCGATCTGGGCGTCGGTGTGGGTGACGAATCCGGCGAAGACCTCCATGTAACGCGCGTACAGGAGCCGCTCGTCGGCCGAGAGCGAATCCCAGGCGGGGACCCATGACGGCCTCGGGGTCAACGCGGTGTCGGGGGGAATGACGCCCTCGGCCAGTTGACGCTGATAGATGCCCTCGCGAAGCGATTCCCAACCCTGATCGAACGCTCCCGCGTACGGTTCGAACCACTCGCGGGTGACGTGGTGGGGTGCGTGCGCGGCGCCGGTGGCGAACCACAAGAGGAACGGCTTGTCGGGCGAGGCGGCGTGTTGTGAGCGCAGCATGTCGACGGCCTGCTGGGCGAGATCCTCGGTGAGGTGATAGCCCGGAGTGTCGGGGGTCGTGATGGGCGTGTTGTCGCGTACCAACTCGGGATGCCAGTGATTGGTCTCCGCACCGAGGAACCCGTAGTAGCGCTCGAAACCCATGCCGAGTGGCCAGCGCTCGAACGGACCGGCGGCCGAGTACTCGGCTTGTGGAGTGAGGTGCCACTTGCCGACCGCCATCGTGTTGTACCCGTTGTCGCGCAGGATGCGTGCCAGCGTGGCCGCGCTACGCGGGATACGCCCGTTGTAGCCGGGCAGGGCGAACGACGTCTCCTGGGTGGCCCCCACGCCGACCGCATGATGATTGCGACCCGTCAGCAACGCGGCGCGAGTGGACGAGCAGATCGACGTCACGTGATAACGATTGAACCGAAGTCCGCCGTGGGCGAGTCGATCAATGTTCGGTGTTCGGATGGGTGAACCGAAGCAGCCCAACTGTCCGAAGCCCACGTCGTCGAGGAGAATGACGACGATGTTCGGGGCCGACGCCGGGGGTTGCGGATAACTCACGACGTGCGGAACGACGGGTCGCTTCTCCGATTCGGGCATGCAACGAGCATAAGCGAGTGCTCTATATTCGGTACCTGTCATGCCAAGTACCACCCCGCCCCGAGTCGCCGTCGGACCGTCGTCGGCTCCGTCATGGATGGTCGATGCGGTGGTCGAGGGTGGCGGTGAGGTCGTCCCCGTGGCGGAGGCCGAGGCGTTGGTATGGGGTGCCGCGCGTGATCCCGACGGCTTGGCGGTGGTCCTGCAAGACGCCGCTCACATCCGGTGGGTGCAACTGCCGTTCGCCGGCATCGAGAACTTCGTGCACCTGATCGACGAATCGCGATTGTGGACCTGCGGCAAAGGTGTGTACGCCGATCCGGTGGCCGAGATGGCGCTCACCTTGGCTCTGGCGGGCCTGCGTGGTTTCGGTACGTACACGCGAGCGACGGAGTGGTCGAAGCCGAGGGGACACAACTTGCTCGGCAGCCGCGTCACCATTCTGGGTGGTGGTGGCATCACCGAGTCGCTGATCGGATTGTTGCGACCCTTCGACTGCCGCATCACCGTGGTGCGCAACCGGGTCACCGAGATGGTCGATGTGGACGAGGTGTTGCAGAGCGATCGGTATCTGGACGCGTTGCCGGACGCCGACCTGGTGGTGTTGGCGTTGGCACTCACGCCGGAGACCGAGGGCATCATTTCCCGTTCGGAGTTGGAGATCATGGGTGATCACGCGTGGCTGGTGAACGTCGCGCGAGGTCGCCATGTCGTGACCGATGATCTGGTGTGGGCCCTGCAGAACGACGTCATCGGTGGCGCGGGTCTCGACGTGACCGACCCCGAACCGTTGCCGGCCGGTCATCCGTTGTGGACGTTGCCCAACTGCATCATCACTCCGCACGTGGGCAACACTCCGGAGATGGCGGTTCCCTTGTTGAGCGAGCGCATCATGGTGAACGTGCGCGCGTGGGCGACCGGTGACGACCTGGTGGGTCCCGTGTTCACCGAGCTGGGCTACTGAGAGATCGATTCGGGATGAACCCATGATCATCGGAGCTCACTATCGACGACTCGGCGTGTCGCCCGATGCCACCGCCGAACAGATACGAGCCGCGTATCGCGAGGCCGCCCGTCGACATCACCCCGATGTGCGTGCGGCGCGGGGGTCGACGGGATCCGACGACGAGATGGCGGCCATCAACGAGGCGTGGCGCGTGTTGTCGGATCCGGTGGCGCGGGCTCGATACGACACCGACCTCGGTGGGGGCACGGACCCCGCCCGACGCGACGCGTCCGCGGGGAGCACCCACGGTGTGCCGACGGTTCAGCCACGACGGGATCCTTTCGCGCGCTACCAGAATCCGCCGCGGTTCCCGTGGCGTTTCATCCTGATCCTGATCGGTGTGGCCACGGTGGCCATCCTCAGTGTCGGCGCGTTGACCGACCCGGCCGAACCGACGCCCATCGACAACGTGATCCGCGTGGGGTCGTGTGTCTCGATCGACGCGGTTCGGTTGGAGGTCGACGAGGCGGATTGTGGCGGTCCGTACGACGGAGTGGTGGAGCAGGTGGTCCCATTCGATGCGACGTGTCCCTACGACCTCATGGGCTATCGGGATCGGCAGGGGATGGGAGTCGCCTGCGTGCGGGTGGCGCCGTCCACGGTGGTGCCATGAGTCTCGACGGCTGCTGGCTGGTATCGTGACGGACTGCTGGGGCGATTAGCTCAGTCGGCTAGAGCGCCACGTTCACACCGTGGAGGTCATCGGTTCGAGCCCGGTATCGCCCACCAGCACGACCCGGCTTCGGCCGGGTCGTTTGCGTTTCGGGGGGCGACTGGTTGTCGGCGAGTATCGTTTCGTCGGTGTTCGCAAGAAAGAAGATGGGGTCGACCGACGTTTCTTCGCTGATCTCGCTGATTTTCGGTGCTGTGACGCCCGAGCAGAACCACATCCTCCACCGTGTCGCTTTCGACGCCCTCGAGCACGGTCGTGACCCGTTCCGAGCGCTCATCATGAACACCGATCAGCAGGATCTGCCCAGCCGCATCGTGGCTCGTTTCGGCCCGCACGACATCGAGTGGTGTGAGGTCGACGGCCTGTTCTTAGCCACCGACGCATCCGAAGGTTCCGTCTCGCCCCAGGTGGCGGCGGGGTACGAACCTCACGTTTCGCGGACGTTGCGTTCGATCCTGCGGACGGGCGACATATTCGTCGATGTGGGTGCCAACATCGGAGTCCACGTGGCCGACGCGGCGCGAATCGTGGGTGAACGAGGTCGCGTCGTCGCTGTCGAACCGAACTCCGAAAACTGTCGTCTGCTGTTGCTCACCGTCGACAGAAACGGATTACGCAACGTCACGCTCATTCCAGCCGCGCTTGCCGATGTCGGGGAGTGGACGTATTTCTCCACTCACATCGGTTCCAACGGTGGCGTGTCGATGAGCGACGCCGAGGCACTCACAAAGGGATTTGGCTCCGTCGTCCCCGTGCGCCGTCTCGACGAGATCGCCCCCGAGCGAACGACCCTCATCAAGATCGACGTCGAGGGTGCGGAGATCCTCGTCTTGCGCTCGGGTCTCGAAACGCTTCGGCGTGATCGACCGTCGATCATCATGGAGTTCAGCTGCGAAATGGTTCGGCGGGTTTCTGGCATCGATCCGCTCGACGCGTTGTCATGGATCGAAGGTTTCGGTTACGAGATCGCGATCATCCACAAA
>SYCH01000113.1 GCA_005787025.1 Actinomycetota bacterium
GGTCACCGCTCGACCGAGCGGCGTGGTGTTGAAGTAGGTCTTGCCGGCCGTCGTGATGTGGAAGGCTCCGCATTGCAGCGCCATCAAACCTTCGCGCACCAACTCGGCACGGCAGTCCACCAGTCGCGCCACCTCGGCCCCGTACTGTTTGGCGCGGTCCGGGATACCCGCCAGATCCGGCTCGTCGGGCTGACCAAGATCGGCGGTGTAGCAGTAGGGAATCGCGCCTTTTTCGCGCATCCAAGCGACCGCGGCCGAGGTGTCGAGGCCCCCGGAGAAGGCGATTCCGACGCGTTCACCGGCGGGCAGGGAGGTGAGGACCTTGGCGGACATGAAGCATGACGTTACCGGTCGTGTTCGTTCGCCCTCGCGAATATTGCGGGCGCGACCATAGGCTTCCGGCAATGGAGCAGAGACGAGGCGGTTCGCTCAACATGGACGGGGGGATCCACGAGATCCCGATCACCGGCGTCACGGGCCGACTCTGGGTGTGTGGGAAGCATCGAATCGCTCCGAACCCCGAAGAAGTCCTGTCGACCACCTCGGCGACGCACGTGGTGTGCCTCGTGAAGGAATTCGAGTTGAAGGATCGTTTCGACGAATACATCGTGTGGTTGCGAGAGTCCGGTCGGGCGACATGGGCGCCCACGAGTGATTTCGGCTTCGATCCACTGGACCGGGTTCTCCCGTTGTTCGAAAGTGTCTTCGCTCGTGTGAACGTCGGCGAATCGGTGATCGTTCACTGTGGGGCGGGCTTGGGGCGCGCGGGGACGTTCGCTTCGGCGCTGTGCGTGATGGCGGGTATGGCCGTCGACGACGCGGTGGCCCACGTTCGTCGTCATCGTCCCGGCGCCGGACCCGAAGTGGGGGAGCAGCGAGCGATTCTCGAGGAATTGGCCGCCCGTCTCGATCGCTGAGCCGGCGCGTCGTCGATGCTCAATCGTGAACGCGTGCGCTCAGCGCGGCCACGCCGGCGAGTGCGGCCGCCGTGGCCAACGCGGCGAGCACCACCGCCGAACCTGGCGATGCGTGTCGGTCGATCAGTGCCAATACGGCCAACTCGACACCGACCCCCCAAGCGCACCAGTGGATCCCCGGACCCCGCAACAACGACAGCACCGTCGACACGACGATCGGTCCGATCAGGAGCAACCCGAGCGCAAACAGAACCGGAGCGGACCAACGCTCCTCGTCCGCCCACCACAACGGGCGACCGATCAGGTCCGAGGAGATGGCCACCGCCACCACGCCCAACGACAACAAGATCCAAAAGACGGCCAGAACGCGGGACCAAACCGGGTGCACGCGCACCATGGTGTCGGGGGGCTCCTCCATCGCCCCGAAACTACTGCCGCCGAGCCGTCGCCGACGCCCGCCGATAACTTGATCCGGTGACCCAGACGGCGCACTTCCGGAAGCTCTCGCTCTTCTTCCCCATGTGGAACGAGCAGGAGTACATCGGACGCACCCTCGCCGCCGCCCACGAAGCCTGCGCGATGCTCATCGAATTGGGGGAGATCGCGGGCTACGAGATCATCATCGTGGATGACGCATCCACCGATGACACACCCCGGTTGGCTGACGAAGCGGCAGCGGCCGATTCGCGGGTGAAGGTCGTGCACCACCCCAAGAATCGAAAGCTCGGTGGTTCCATCAAGACCGGCTTCGCCACGGCGACCGGTGACCTGGTGCTGTACACCGATGCCGACCTGCCCTTCGACATGGGCGAACTGAAGCGGGCCTGCCGCATCATGCGTCTGTACGAAGCCGACATCGTGAGCGCGTACCGCCTCGATCGCACGGGTGAGGGTTACGTGCGCACGGTCTACTCGTTCTTCTACAACGCCCTGGTGCGGGTCTTCTTCGGCGTCAAGATGCGCGACGTGAACTTCGCCTTCAAGTTGTGCCGGGGACGCGTCTTCGAGCACATCGAACTGAAGAGCGAAGGCTCGTTCATCGATGCCGAGCTGGTGATTCGGGCCAACAAACTCGGGTATCACATCGTGCAGTTCGGGGTGGACTACTTCCCCCGCACCCGAGGCGTCTCCACCCTCTCGTCGCCGAGCGTAATCGTCAAGATCCTTCGTGAAATGCGCCACTTGCGGAGCGAACTGCGGGCGATCGAGCCCGTCGTTCGACGCTGACCTGAACGTGCCCAATCGTCACCGGTAGCCTTGCGCCGTGGCGACGGATCCCGACTACTCCCGATCACGTCGCCCACTGGTCGACCCGAACTCCCCGGTCCATCGCTGGGTCCCGGCGATCGCGGCTGCCTCCGTGTTGCTCGCGGTCGTCGTTGTCGGCGTGGTGACGTCCGGTGGTGGTGGCTCGTCGACGCCACCCACCTCCACCATCAATCAGGTCGTCACCGGTAGCACGAATGTTCCGGTGACCAAACTGCCGCTCACCCAGACGTATGGTCGCGGGGCGGCGGGTCCCGAGATCAAGATCATTCAGGATCGCCTCATCGAGTTGAAGTTCGACCCGGGTGTCCCCGACGGTGCGTTCGGTGAGCGCACGCAGCAAGCGGTCTGGGCCTTCGAGGCACTCGTGATGGGCGTTCCGAGCGACCAACTCACGGGCAAGGTGGATGCCGCGATGTGGAGTCGGATGCAGGACCCCATCACCATCGCGCCCCGTCGCCCGAACTCGACTCCGAATCACACGGAGCTTTACCTTCCGCAACAGGTGCTGATCGTTTTTCAGGCCGACGTTCCGGTTTTGATCACGCACATCTCCTCGGGTGACAACCAGGAGTGGTGTGAGGTTGTGAAGATCTCACCGGGTGAACGGGGCAACGAGGACGGCCTCGAGCCGATCGAGAAGGGTGTTTGCGGCTTGTCGTGGACTCCGGGCGGAGTCTTCAAGTACTACCGCATGGTCTTGGGTCGCCGTGAGAGTCAATTGGGCGGCATGTACAATCCGGTGTACTTCAACTACGGCATCGCGGTTCACGGGGCCCACGAGGTGCCCGACTTTCCGGCGTCGCACGGATGCATTCGCATCCCGATGCACATCTCGGACTACTACCAATCCTTGGTGGCCAAGGGTGATCAAGTGTTCGTGTTCGATGGTGTGAAAGAGCCCGAAGAGTACGGGGCGCAGGTGCCCCGCTTCAACTGGCCCGACCCGAACTACACCACCACCACGTCGACGACCACCACGATGCCGCCTGCGCCGACCACGACAGCGCCGGTTCCCACCACCACGCTTCCCGCGCCACCGCCGGTGACGTCCACGACGCTTCCCGTACCATCGGGCTGATGATCAGGCGGCGAAGCAGCCGTCGGATCCGAACAACACGCCTTGGCGAAACGCGTCGACCTTGTCGAACGGCGTGCCCATCTCGGAGCCGTTGTCGGTATCGCCGAGAAGCAACGCCGTGCGGATCGCCTCGTCGAGATCACCCGGAGAGAGAACGATTCGAGGCGTGGTCTCCGAATCGGGAACCACGGGGTCGGTGTTGAAGGGCAAGATGTCGCCGGACC
>SYCH01000114.1 GCA_005787025.1 Actinomycetota bacterium
ACCGGCGGCCACGGTTTCGTCCCCGACGTCGACGAAAGAACCCGGCCCGAACGATCCCGCCGCCGACCCCGAGAACGTTCCGTGGTCCGAGTATCGCGCCGTGCTGGAACAGTGGCAGGAGGATCTCAATCGCCTCGACGATCTCGAACAGGCCATGGCCGAGGCGGATCGGGTGATCGCCGAGAAGCAGGACCTGTTGGAGAACCGTAACGATCTGGTGGAGAGCTTGGTGCTGATGAACACCGAACTCGAGGTTCGACTCGGGCGTTCCCCCCAAGGGTTGCGCGCCGTCAGCGCGATCGACGCGGTCAATCAGGCCTCGCGGATCTGCGAGCACCTCACGTTCCACGACAACGCGTTCGCCACCGCGCGCGAGTTGGAGAACATCGACGCGAACCGACTTCTGCAGGACTTGGTCCGGTTGAACGTGGTGGCGGCCGACTGGCAAACCGGACGAATCAACAACGCGTCGCTCACCATCTCGTGCCGAAGTCTGGGTCTGAACTACGCCGCCGGGGTGTCCGACACCGCCGAATACAAGTTCGGTAGTGACTATGCATTCATGTGGCGTGGACGCACCGAGTTCGCTCTCGCCCACATCCGCAACGGGAAAGGTGCCCGCCTGTACCGCGTGCACCTGTTCTTCGACGACGACGCTCACCAGGTCGTGGTGGCCTACGTCGGCCGTCACCTGCGCGGGAAGTTCGGCTGATCGGCGTTTCGGGGGCCTCCGCACACTTTCGGCAATCCCGGTCGTTCCTTCACTTGTGACCCAACCCGGGTCGAGAAGGAGCACCGAACATGTCCACCACCGTTCTTCATTCGACCGCCATCGGTCGGCCCATCACCAAGCGCGGCGTCGCGATTTTCCCCGTGTACCGACCGGGTTCATCGCCCGCCGGCCTCGGTCTGGCGCGCCCCGGGGAGGGATTCCAGGTGCGCGAGAAGTCCAGCCCGACCGTCCCCATCCTCGAGGTGGAGAACACGAATGCCGAGCCGGTGGTGTTGTTCGCCGGCGAAACCTTGGAGGGTGGACGTCAGCAGCGCGTGCTGAATCAAAGCGTCATCATCCCGGGTCACACCGTCGCGGACATTCCGGTGTCGTGTGTCGAGCAAGGTCGCTGGCACGGACCACAGCAGTTTCGAGGCGTCGGAGAAATGGCGCCGCCGGAGATCCGCCGGTCGGCGAACCGCCGCGACCAAAGCGCGGTGTGGAGTGACGTCGACGACTTGTTGTCCTCGCGCCGGCTGCAGTCCGCGACGAGTTCGCTCGACGACTACTTCCAGAGTCGCCCGGCATCTCCCGACACGGGGCTGATCGACGAGATCGCTTCGTGGGGCCCGTTGCCCGAGCAGACCGGGATCGTGGTCATGAATCAGGGGGCGGTGGTGTCGTTCGATCTCTTCGGCGAGCCGGATCTGCTGGCCTCGATGTGGGCCACCCTGATCAGCTCCGCCTTCGCGTCGGGGGTCACGTCGGACTCGTCCTCGACGAACCGAGCCGACAAGGCCCTGAATTTCCTGCGTCGATTCGAGCGCGAGGTGCGCGGACCCCTGAACCGCTCGGACTTCGGGCTGGGCGAATGGTGCCAGGTGGCGACCGATCGGGTGACCGGGCAGGCCCTGGCCTTGAACGACGAGCTGGTCCATGCCTCGGCTTTCCCGTCGGCCCACTGACCGGATCTGGCACGGGGCCAACCCGGGTCGACCGGGGCCGACGTGGGGCTCGGAACTGTGTCACACCCTTGGGTCATCGTGGGGGGTCGGCATCCGCCGACAGCCAACACGACCGACACCGGACACCCGGGTCGAACAAAGGAAACCAAACATGTCCAATTCCAAGTACACCACCCCTGAACTCGACTTCATCACCGAGGCGCTCGTTCGTCTCGTTCGCCGACTCAACTCGTGCGGACTGCCCGTCGTTCTGCGTGACGAGGTGGCCAGCGCGATGCACGAGTACCTGACGAGGAAGGTCAGCGACCTCGTCACGCGGTATCCGTCCGGCGCCACGTTCATCGATGCGGTGTTCACCACCCGTTGCATCGATGCGTTGCGCACGTGGCGCGCCCAACGAGGGGAGGGCGCGCGCGGTGAGCGCATGGTCGAGATCTTCGACGCGGTCGTCGCCGACACCTTCGCTGACGTGCGTCTGCCCAATCCCCTCGACCTGAGCCACGCCCAACTCCAGGCCGGTCTCATCAAGCGCTTCGGCGTGCGCAAGGGCCAACTGGTCTTTCGTGTGAAGGTGCTCGGTGACGACACCAGTGTCGCTGCAGCCGAGTTCGGCATCTCTCGTTCCCGAGCCGCGCACATCATCAGTGAGGTTCTGCGTGAACTGGGTGACGACGACGGACTCTCCGGGGGGTGGGTCGTATGACCCGCACCGTGGAGTTCTCGGTGTCGTATCGGGCACTCTCGGATTCGGCCCTCATTTCGTGTGCCGACTCCGAGGTGGCCGAGGCCCTGGGCGTGCCGGTCGATGAGGTCGATCAACAGCAGCTGGATCACGACACCACCGTGGAATCAGTGGGTGTCGAACGGGGCGATGCGCTCGAGCACTACTTTCTCGCCGCACAAGTCTTGGGGGTGGCGTTACGCAGCCGTCTCGGTCTCGTCGACCATGTGCTCCCGACACGGCTGCACTCCACCTTGATGTCATTGGTTCATGACTCGTCGGCCGAACCAGCCGACCACTTCACGCCCCGTCGGGCCACCACCTGGGTTCCGATCGATGAATTGACCAAACTCTGGTCGGTGCCCGCTGTCGGGCGTCGCCCCGGATTCGAGGTGAAGGCCGTCTGCGCGGCCGTCGACGATCTCTCCCGGGCCTTTGGTCGAGGTGGTTCGCGACCCTCCTCTCGCCAACTGCACGCGGGTATCAGCGATTCGCTGCGTTTGCTCGCCGACGATCTCGAGGAGGCCGACGGCCTTCCCGTACCGATGGCGGTGGCCCGAACCGCACGGGTTCTGTCGAATGCCCCTGATTCCCTCCGCAACATCACCGTGCCGATCGGGGAAGCCGTGTTCGATCTGGCGACCGGCGAATCGTGGAACGATGCGGCGTGCATCATGCGTGATGCACGTCAGCAACTTGTCCGGGAAAGTCACGACAACGGCCCGAGTTCCTGACGGCGCCTGGACCGCGTAAAACAGTGTGAGCAAGAACCCGCTACCCACCCGCCGTTCGGCCACACTGCCCCGATGACTTCGCGGGCCAAGAAGAACGTCAATCCGATCGAGCGAGTTCTCAATCTGTTGACCCTCTTGTCGCGCGCCGACGCCCCGATGACCCGTGAGCAGATCGCGGCTGCCATGGCGTGTGGAGAATCCCCCTACCCCACCAACGAGGACCCACAGCGTCAACTGTTCACGAGCGACAAGAACGTGATCACCCGAGATCTGGGCATCCCTATTCGGACCGTGCCCGGTGTGGGAGACGAAGCCGGTCAAACGCGCTACCACATCCGTGAGGAGGACATGTGCGTCCCCGACCTGGCACTCACCGACGACGAGTTGTCGATCTTGTCGTTGGCGTTGGAGTCGTTGCACCTGGCGGTTCCCCAGGCCGGAGAGGCCTTGATGAAGTTCGACGGTCGTCTCGGTTCGTCGCCACTGGCGATGAACATCGGTCTGCCCCTCGTGGTGGTGCGCATGTCGGAAGCCGTCAAGCAACGTCAGGTGGTGCGCGTCGCGCATTCGGGCCGACCGATCGCCATCGAACCCATCCGCGTGGTGTTCGACAAGGGCACCTGGTACATCGTGGCGCACCATCGCTCCGACAAGAAGACCCGTGCCTGGCGTAGTTCCCAGTTCACGGACGAACTCGAGATCCTCGACCTCGAGCCGATTCTGGGCCGCCGCCGACTGTCCGACCGCGAGCTCCGACGACTCCTGCACGCCGCCGAGCAGGACGAGTTCGTGGCCAGCGTTCGCGTGGATGCTCTCGGTGCGTCTTTGTCGTGGTGGGACCGACGAGTGATCGAGACCGAGCCGTTGGCTGACGGTGGTCTGCGCATCAGCGTGGCCGTCGACGATCGGGCGCGCTTTCGTGGTTGGTTGCTCGGGCTCGGAACACACGCGGTGGTGGAAGGCCCCGACGAACTGCGTGATCATGTCGTCGAGTGGCTCGATGCCGCGGCCCTCGACGTCACGAGCGTTCCCACACCACCGGCCCGCCCACCGGCGCCGCCGAGTCGGCCGGGACCTCGCCCACTCGGTGAACGTCTACAGCGTCTGATCTCCATTCTCCCGTGGTTGCGCAACACCACGTCAACACCGGTCGCCGAATTGGCGGGCCGGCTCGGGGTGAGTGTGGAGATGTTGCTCAAGGATCTGGAAGCGGCATCGATGTGCGGTGTGCCCCCCTACACCAGTGACGCACTGTTCGACTTCTGGGTGGAAGGAGACACGGTTCACTTTTGTGGGGACGGCACCATGAGCGGACGTTTTCGTCGGAGTCGTTCGTTGATGACCCGTAGCGTTCGTCTCACCCCACGTCAGGCCACCGCGTTGTCGTTGGGTTTGGCATCGATGGCGGTGGCGCTCGACGAGTCACAACGCACCACCGGACCGTTCGCCTCGTTGACCCGCAAGATCGAAGAAGCGCTCGGTGAGATACCCGTCGAGATCCGTCTGGACGAGGCTCCGTTGATGGCCGAGATGAACGAGGTCGTTCGCGAGCATCGCGAGATCGAGGTGACCTACGTGAACGGTGAGGACGAGATCAGCGAGCGCGTCCTTCACCCTCGGTTGGTGTTCGTCGACAAGGGTGAGATGTACTTGATGGCCGACGATGTATCGGCCGCCTCGGTCGAGATCGATCGGGTGTTCCGGATGGATCGCGTACTCGACACCACGACCACCGGGAAGGTTTTCGATCATCGATCCGTCGAATGGTCGGGGTGGGGATTCCGTGGTGAGGCCGTCGAGGCCGTTCTGTACATCGCACCGGGCAACGGTTGGTTGGTCGATCGCTCGACCTTGAAGGCCTGTGTCGTCAACGACGACGATTCGATGTTCGTGTGGGTCGACGTCGTCAGTCGCCCGTGGTTGGCCAAGCTG
>SYCH01000115.1 GCA_005787025.1 Actinomycetota bacterium
CCCAATCGACTGGCGCGCAACATCTTCCATTCCATCGAGGCCCCCCACCAGATGACCAGCGTGCAGGCCGGCGAGGTGGAGGCGGTTCACCGCATCACCACCGAGCACGTCTACAAGCAGCAGCTCGTCGAGGTGAAGGGTCAGACCGACATCCTCACCCTCGGCATCCCCTACATCAGCCCGTACAACGTGCACTCCATCATGAATCCGATCCTGGTGATGTGCATGGGACTCGGGTACTACTTCAACATGTACCGGGGCATGCCCCTGGTGCGCGAGGGCGGAGTCATCATCATGACCCACCCCACGCGACCCGAGTTCCACCCCGTTCATCATCCGTCGTACATCGACTTCTTCGAGCAGGTGCTGGCCGACACCACCGATCCGCACGTGATGTCGCAGAAGTGGGAGAAGCAGTACGCCGAGGACGAGTGGTACCGCCACCTGTACCGCACCACGTACGCCTACCACGGCGTTCATCCGTTCTACATGTGGTACTGGGGAAGCCATGCCCTGCAACACTGCGGGCGAATCATCGTGGTCGGTGGCGACCCCAAGACGGTCCGTCGTCTCGGTTTCGTTCCCGCCTCCACAATGGACGACGCCCTCGAGATCGCCAGCGACGTCGTCGGTCGCACCCCGACCATCACCCATCTCCATGCGCCGCCCTTGATGGTGGCCGACGTTTCGTGAGTCGATGATGCCCCGCCGCGACGACGCCCCCTGGAAGCCGAGCAACCTGGCCCAAGCGGCCAAGTTCGGCGACCTCGTGGAGCGCATCACCCATCCCATCGCTCGCCGCTACTACAAACGAGGTTTCCCCTACCTGCCGCCGACGGTGCCCATGGGGGTCGAAGTCCCGCGCGACGCACCGACTCTCGGCGCCGACTACGACACCGAGTGGGCTCGTGGAACCATCGCGTCGGCGGTGCGTCGAGGATTGGTGGAAGGTCCTTTGCGACTGGCGGTGAAGGGAGTCGCCAGCCCGACGGTGTACGGGACCGATCGACTGAGCGATCTCGCACGTCTCGACGAGGCGCCCCCGTTGATCTTCACCCCGAATCATCATTCGCATCTGGACACCGCGGTGATGGCCATCGCCGTGCCCGAGCCGTGGCGCTCGAAGCTGGTGGTGGCCGCGGCGGCCGACTATTTCTTCGACAAACGATGGAAGGCGGCCATGGCGGCGCTGGCTCTGAACGCCATTCCCATCGACCGCGAGGTGACCGGCCGCAAGTCGTCGGACATGATCCGCGATCTCATCGAGGACGGATGGAGTCTCGTCATCTACCCCGAAGGAGGTCGGTCACCCGACGGGTGGGGTCAGGACTTCAAGGGTGGCGCGGCATACCTGTCGTCGCGCACCGGAGCGCCGGTGGTGCCGGTCTTCATCGACGGAACGGGATCCATCTACGGCAAGGGAATGAAGCGCCCGAAACGCGGCACGACCAAGGTGGTGTTCGGACATCCGCTGCGCGCCGAGGAGAGCGAGAACACCCGCCGGTTCTCGGCCCGCATCGAGCGTGCGGTCACCACCTTGGGCGACGAGTCACTGACCGATTACTGGAGTTCGCGCCAGCGGGCCGCCCGTCAGGAGAGCCCGAAACTCACCGGCCCGGAACACACCGGATGGCGACGTCAATGGTCGCTGTCCGAGCGACGTTCGATGGGTGACACCGGTGTACGCCGCCGGCAGAAGCGCCGCTGGCCCGATCTCGGCGACTGAACACCCGCACCGCGGGGCGCCCGGGACGGCTACTCAGGGTTTGGGATCCTTGGTGGGCGGTGGCACGTTGATCTCGTCACCCGGCAGGATCACCACCGACGCATCCACCCAACCGTTGGCGGCCATCAGATCGGAGGCTTCGACACCCAACTTGTCGGCGATGCGCGAGATGCAACAGTCACCGTCGACCACGGTGTACTTGGTGTACTGGGTGTTGTCGGGCGACGGTGTCGTGCTGTCGGTCGGCATCGGCAGCCCCGGAAGGGTCGTGGTCTGATTCGCCGTGGGGGGAATCAAGATCGACACACCGATCGCGAGCGGGTGCAACACTCCCTCGGGCCAATTGTTGTAGGCCGCCAGTTCGTCGGGCTCGATCCCGAACTTGGCGGCGATGCCGTAGACGGAATCGCCCTTGACGATGGTGTAGGCCATCGGCGGAGGCAGAGTGTTCGCCGGATCGAGGGTGGTCACGACCGAGGGCGGGGTCGTGGCGTAATTCGTGCTGCTCAAGGGCCGCAACGTGGTGGCCGTGGCCCCCGGATCGCTGCCGCACGCCGCCACCACGGACAATCCGACGAGGCCGAGGGCGAGGGTGGTCAAACGCTTCGTCAACACGCTCGACAATCTAGATCGTCGGACACCTCGGAACATGGCAGACCGTGTCGTGGACCGACGTGAAAGGTCTCACGAGACGTCGAACGAGACGTCACACCAGGGGTCGAGCCGTGGGCGGAATGGGGGCCGGAAGCGTCGTTTCCCCCATCAGCCGCTCATCGACACCGGCCGCACACGCGCGACCCTCGGCGATGGCCCACACGATGAGGCTCTGCCCACGACCCATGTCGCCGGCCACGAAAACCCCGGGCACATTCGACATATAGCTCTCGTCGCGCTTCAGGTTGCCCCGCTCGTCGAACTCGACACCCAACTTGTCGAGCCAGCCTCCCTTCTCGGGCCCGACGAAGCCCATGGCCAGGAACACGAAGTCGGCGGGAATCTCGCGATCGGTTCCCTCCACCTTCACGAAACGACCATCCTTCATCTCGACCTCGTGCAGACGAAGCGCCTTCACGCGACCGTTGCCGTCGTCGACGAATCGCTCGGTGTTCACGCTGTACAGACGCTCGCCACCTTCCTCATGGGCGGAGGTGACCTTGTACACCATGGCGAATTGCGGCCATGGGTTGTTGCCACCCCGTGTCTGTGGCGGCTGGGGCATGATCTCGAGTTGGGTCACCGATGCGGCACCTTGACGGTGCGACGTGCCCAAGCAGTCGGCGCCGGTGTCACCGCCACCGATGATGACGACGTGCTTGCCCTCCACGTTGATCGGTGAATCCGTGAGATCACCCTCTTGGACCTGATTCGCGTAGGGCAGGTACTCCATCGCCTGATGAATACCCGCCAACTCGCGACCCGGAACCGGAAGGTCGCGCCACGCTGTCGCGCCACACGCCAACACCACCGCGTCGTGCGAAGCCATCAGGACGTCGATGTCGACGTTCTGCCCGACGATCGCGTTGGTGCGGAACTCGGTCCCCTCGGCTTCCATCTGTGCGATTCGCCGATCGAGGTGACGCTTCTCCCTCTTGAATTCGGGACTGCCGTAGCGCAGAAGTCCTCCAATGCGATCGGCGCGCTCGAGCACCACCACCTCGTGTCCGGCCCGCGTGAGTTGCTGGGCGACGGCCAAACCCGCCGGACCCGAACCGATCACCGCCACCCGCCGCCCGGTCTTGACCGACGGCACCTGCGGCACCACCCATCCCTCGGACCACGCGCGGTCGATGATCTCCACCTCGACCTGCTTGATCGCCACCGGATTCGCGTTGATACCCACCACACAGGCCGACTCACAAGGAGCCGGGCACAGTCGGCCCGTGAACTCGGGGAAGTTGTTCGTGGCGTGCAGGCGGTCGATGGCGTCGCGCCAGTGATCGCGATACACGAGGTCGTTCCAGTCGGGGATGAGGTTGCCCAAGGGGCATCCGTTGTTGCAGAACGGGATACCACAGTCCATGCAGCGACCGGCCTGCGCCTTCAGAGCGTCGGCGTCGAACGGTTCGTACACCTCTTTCCAATCGCGCAGTCTCACCGGCACCGGTCGATGCTTGGGTGTCTGGCGTTCCCATTTCAGGAATCCGGTCGTCTCACCCACGGGCCACCTCCATCACGCGATCGAGCGTCTCTTGCTCGCTGCGACCCGCGGTGCGGGCCTCCTCCATCACGGCCAACACCCGCTTGAAATCGCGGGGCATCACCTTGCGGAAGTTCGCCACCTCGAGATCCCACGTCGCCACGATTCGGGCGCCGACGGCACTGTCGGTCTCGGCGACGTGACGCTCGATCGTCGAACGGAGAAATTCGATGTCCGTCGGATCGAGGTTCTCCAGTTCCACCATCTCGTAGTTGACCTTCGCACCGAAGACCGCGTGCGGGTCGTGGACGTAGGCGATCCCACCACTCATGCCCGCGGCGAAGTTGCGCCCGGTCGGACCGAGCACAACGACGCGACCGCCGGTCCTGTACTCACACCCGTGATCGCCGACTCCCGCGACCACCGCGGGCGCACCCGAGGTGCGCACGC